>CAYVAN010000358.1:0-2500 GCA_964449225.1 uncultured Rhodopirellula sp. | reverse complement strand
CCGAGAGCACTCATTTGTGGGATCCGAAAAAAGACGATAACGGTTCAACGCGTTCACATCACGCCTTGGGAATCATTCGGTATCCTGGCGACGACCAACCGGCCTACGTGCTGTACTTAAAGTCGAGTGTTAACGGAGATGAGCCCGCCGATGTTGCTGGGTACGCTCGTGAAAACAAGACGTTTCCACATGAATCAACTGCCGATCAAAACTTTGACTTGTCGCAGTTTGAAGCTTATCGTGAACTTGGCAAACACATTGCCGAATCCGCATTGAAGGAGGTCGGGCTAACCAAACGCGACTTGGATGGTGGGCCGGTGGAGTTTGCCGATTTGATTGCGTGTTTGAAGAAAGCGTCATCGGATCAGACCTAATCGACACTGACAAGTTCGATGATAAAGTGCAGGTTCGAGTGCGGGGGAATGGAGCCTGGGGAACCCTGTTCGCCGTAGCCGAGTTTGGACGGCACCTGCAATTCGATCATTCCACCTTCGCCAACCAACTGCATGCCTTCAGTCCAGCCGACGACGACGTTCTTTAACGGGAAAGTGGTGGGTTCACCTCGTTCGTAAGAGCTATCGAACACCGTTCCGTGGCCCAGCCAACCGCGATAGTTGACTGTCACCGTGTCGCTAGCTGTCGGTTTCTTACCGTCGGATTTCCGCAGTATCCGATATTCCAGTCCTGAATCGGTTTTCGAGAACTGTGGGACATCGACCGCGTCCATTGCGCCAGTTCCGGCTTGCAGTTCAGGTTTGTCGATAAATGTGATTGGTTTCCATTTCGTCGCCTCGGCATCGATCGCCGCCAACTTCGATGAAACGGTCTGTCCAACCTTCGCATTAGATCGGCATCCCGATGTCATCATCACGCAAGTCAACAGCGTCCATGGCACCCAAGTCATCGTCACCGAACCAATTTTCTTCACAACTCTGACGCTCCAGTTTCACATGATCAAAATAGGATTACCGGAAACACGTTTTGCCTCCGTTCGCTGTGGCCGAGCCTAGCGAATTCGGGGGTCTGCTGAAAGTCTGTTGTTCACCAATGCAGGCAATGAGGGCCGATCAAATTGACGGGGATTGGTTTGGGGGTCTGCGAAAGTCAATGGAAACCAGTTTCCGAAAACACCTCGCAAACCGAGTAAGACCGTTCGGCGTTGTTACGTCAGTTAGTTAGTCAGCCCACGGAGGCTGAATTTCATTCCCGACACACGACAAAAAACAGGCAAAACCATGACTCGTATCGCCCCCGTCACCTCCGAAACCGCTTCCACTGAATCCGCCCAAATCCTTGTTGAGGTCAAGAAGAAGATGGGCAAGGTTCCCAATATCGTCGGCACCATGGCAAACTCTGCCGCGGTCGCCAATGCTTACCTCGGTTTCAGCGGGGCACTTTCAGGAACGCTGACGGCGACGCTCCGCGAGCGTTTGGCATTGGTAACCGGCCAAGCAAACAGTTGCAACTATTGCCTAGCCGCACACACGCTGATGGGCAAAGGAGCTGGGTTGAGCGAAGAAGAAATAATTGCTGCTCGGCAAGGGCTTGCAGACGATCCAAAGGAAGCAGCCGCCGTTGCGTTTGCATCCAACATCATTGAAAACCGTGGTCGCGTTAGCGACAGCGACGTCGACGCCGTTCGTGCAGCGGGTTACAGCGATGGTGAGATCACAGAAATCGTGGCCAATGTTGCTTTGAATCTGTTTACAAACTATTTCAACCACGTCACCGACCCAGTTGTCGACTTTCCAGCTGCACCGGAATTAGTTGGCCAATCGGTTTGATTCAACGGCAAGGTGAACAGCCCAGTAAATCGAACGCATCAGGCGATTGCTTGATCGCTTGATGCGTTCAAAAGGGGTTAACCAACTTCGTAAATGAAGAGAAAAACATGATACTCACTACCGAACAAATCCGTTCGTTGATCAATTCAGTCAAAGCAGCGAAGCGTAACACCATTGATTGCGACGGTTGTTTTGAACAACTCGCTGAATTTTCCGAAATGGAATTAGTGGGTGCTGAAATCCCAACTGCACTTGCCAGAGCTCAACGTCATCTTGATCAATGTCCTTGCTGCAACGATGAGTATAACGCGATGTTAGAAGGCCTTCGTTCGTTGGATCTGCATTAGCACTGTTGCGATCCCTGCTGTGGCTGTTTTCCGCATGCGTCGTTTCTTTTGATCATCCAACGATTGTTGATGCATGACGAAGCTCTTCTTGCACAAACTAGATGCGGGTCGATCTTTAACCAACGGATCGGCTGAACGCTGTACCGCTGTTTTGGTCTAAATCACGGTTGACGACGCGATTTCAAAAGCTGATGCAAAAGGGCGTTCAAAGGCGTTGCGGACGACTGCATTGACATGGCTGGAAAATGACGGGGTCGAAACAAATACGCTAAAATAGCTTCGACGAACTTGTGATGGTTGAATTCGGTGAAGTTTTTGATGCAACATCTTGATTCTAGTTTGATATTGAAACGGTACGAAAGCGTACGC
>CAYVAN010000357.1:0-2526 GCA_964449225.1 uncultured Rhodopirellula sp. | reverse complement strand
GATGGAACGGTGGAGCCGCTGACTGTCGATGGCACCGGTGGCTTGCTAATAGGCGAGCACTCCTACGACGACAACGGCACCTATGATGTTGTCGTCTCGCTGACCGATAGTGGAGGTCTCTCGACCGAAAAGAGTTTTAAAGCCGAGGTTGAGAATGTTGCGCCCGATGCAATTTACGGCCAGCCTTACGGTGGTGGGCCTTATGGAGACGGATTCAGAGAAGGGAAATCTGGTGGACTATACGCGCAATTCGTGGATCCATCACCATCGGATACTTATACGGTTCGTTTTGATCCTGGCGATGGGACTGGTGTAATTGAGCTTCAGGATTTTTATAGCAGTTTTCAAAATGGTCAAACCAACATCAATGTGCTTCACTCACACATCTACACGGATGATGGTCAATACGAAGCCAGCCTAACGGTTACTGACGATGACGGTGGAGTTGGTGTTTATTCAGATACCATCAATATCATCAACGCGGAGCCGATCATTCGCATTGGTGCTGATGTGATGACGATTGGCAGCTCTGAAACCTACCAACTTGATCTTGGCGCGTTCGATCCTGGTGACGATACCATTAGCCAGTGGGAAGTTGATTGGGGTGACGGTCAAATTGAGAATTTTCCGGGGAACGCGACCACGGCATCCCACCATTATCCAACGCCCGGTAATTACCCCATCGCGGTCACTGCGACCGACGAGGACGGTACCTACGGTCCAGTAGGAGTTTCCTTTGACAGTAGCTTCGGCGACCAAGGGACGATCACGACTGACTTCTTTGGCTCCAGTGACACTGCTCACGACTCCGTTATTCAAGAGGACGGGAAAGTGGTCGTCGCTGGGACGGTTTACAAGCCGGAGCAGACTCTACCTGGAGGGCTGGATTTCAGCTTCGCCGGCAATCCTTCTCGAACCGTAAATGCGAAGACGACCATCTTTGGGAGTGAGTATTTTCCGATTGATCGAGATCAGGCATACCGACTCTCTGCAAAAGCGATCTCGGGCGATGCGGACGGCAATAATGTCAATCCCAGTACTCGCTCGTACATGGGCTTTGTCGCCTATGACATCGACAAGAAAATAATCTACCCGTATTCGTACCAGCGAAACAGCGGCTCTGTTGATACCCGGTTGGCTGTAGATTTAGTGCCGGGTGCAACCGAAATCGTGCTGCAAGATGCAACCGGTTGGTACGAGGGATCAACCGGGCACCGTCGGACATTCGCTTGGTACGGCTATTCAGATAGCACTGGACATATCTATGACGATTACACCTACACTCGCAATTACAAAACGAATTTGTGGGACGCTGGAGCCATCAATGGCAATGTGATTTCGCTGCGTTCACCATGGACGGGGCCTACTGTTGTCGCAGAAACTGCTGTCCGTAACACTCGTTCGGCTGGCGCTTACAATTATGCGTTGTTGAGCAATGGGAATATCCCAACCTACAACCGGACCTATTCAACGGTCATTGGCAATGGCCGTAGCAGTTGGGCCAGCAACGGTTTCCGAGTTGGGACCGCCTACATTCGACCATTGGTTTTGGCAAACCACACCAACGGCAGTGGTAACCAGCTAACGGTAAGCGACTTCCGTGTAGACCCGATTATCGAGTCAGAATCTAGTAATTTCGGTCTGACTAGATACAACACCGATGGCAGCTTGGACGAGACTTTCGGGATCGATGGGAAAGTCTCAACTGATGTTCTCGCTAGACAGGGTGATGTTGGTCGCGCGGTGGCCATTCAAGCGGATGGCAAGCTCTTAGTAGCGGGTAGCACCAATGTCAGTGGGCAAGGCAATAACTTGGCCATTGTTCGCTATCATGCCAACGGCTCGCTCGACACATCCTTTGGCAATGACGGAATCGTCACTACCGACATCTCATCTCAAAGCCAAAATGCCTACTCGATTGTGGTGTCAGGCGATCGGATTTTGGTCGCTGGTGACCATTACAGCGGAGCAGACCGAAACAACTTCCTGGTTGTTGCCTACAACGTATCCGATGGTTCACTGGATACATCCTTTAGTGGCGACGGGATTGTTGGAGCAGATTTCGATGGTGGCTACGACTACGGTCGCTCCCTTGCCGTGCAATCCGACGGCGGCGTGCTGGTGACAGGTCGAGTCTTTGATGGGGGAACTTACAAGCTTGGCGTGCTGCGTTTTGATCCAGCCGGCAATCTCGATCCCGAGTTTGGCGTCGGCGGAAAACTTGTCTACGACGCCGCAGGATCTAGCGATGACGCGTACAAAATCCTGGTCAATCCCGATGACAGTTTTTACGTCACCGGACACGCTTACGATCCCGTCCTTAGCCAATACCAGATGCTGGCGGTCAAGTTCGGTTCCACCGGTGTGATCGATGAATCCTACGGTCAAGCTGGAATCGCCATCGTCGACTTGGCCTCTGGTGGGTCGGTCCTTAGCTACGACTCGCAGTTACAGGACGATGGAAAGCTCGTGCTGGTTGGCACTGTCGCTGGGCGGTAACCGTACACCAGAACCAGTTAGGTCTTG
>CAYVAN010000356.1:0-2562 GCA_964449225.1 uncultured Rhodopirellula sp. | reverse complement strand
ACACAGAACACATGAAGGTTCGATTGGGCAAAGCCGGTCGGGCCAGGTGGCTTGGACGTCGACCTCACGTTCGTGGTACCGCGATGAACCCAGTTGACCACCCACACGGTGGTGGTGAAGGTCGAACCAAGGGCGGACGGCACCCAGTTAGCCCTCAAGGCAAGAGTGCCAAGGGTGGCGGAACACGTCAGAAGCGCAAAGCCAGCAACAGCTCGATCGTTCGTCGTCGCAAGAGCCGTCGATACGGTCAACTGAAGTTGCACTAAGGCAGTTCACGACGTTCATCAAACCTAACAGTCAATTCCTAACACTTAAAACCTCCTCCCATGAGTCGTAGCTTAAAAAAAGGCCCGTACGTTGACCCGAAGTTGTTCTTCAAGGTCACACGTCAGATCGAAGCTGGTGGTCACGAGCCAATCAAGACGTGGGCTCGCGCCTGCACGATTGTGCCTGAGTTCATCAACAAGACTTTCATGGTTCACGATGGCCGCAAGCATGTAAAAGTGCTGGTCACCGAAGACATGGTCGGTCACAAGCTTGGTGAATTTGCACCGACTCGGACCTTCAAGGGTCACAGTGGCAAGGGAGGCAAGAAATAATGTCTAAGTTCAAAGCAACTCACAAAGGTGCTCGCATTAGCGCCCAGAAAGTGCGACTGTTGGCGAACCTAGTTCGCGGCATGTACGCCGATGAAGCCCTTGACGCTTTGAAGTTCCAGCCCCAAAGAGGCGCTCGGATGCTTGAAAAGGTGATCAAAAGTGCCGTTGGTAACGCGACTGACCCGGACCAAAACGAAGGGCGTCCCCATCGCATCGAAGAATTGGTGCTGACGGATGTGACGGTTGATGGCGGTCCAATGTTCAAACGAATTCGCCCGCGTGCTCGCGGTACGGCATTCATGATCAAGAAGCGAAGCAGCCACATCAACGTTGGCCTGACTCCGATCGACGAAATATAGAAACGACTGTTGGCTATTGGTTTTCAACGAATAGCTTTCACGATCGTTACGAAGAACTAGAAATCAAAAAGCTAACCGCTAACAACTAACTGCTAAAAGCTTCCCAAATGGGTCAAAAAGTAAATCCAATCGCTTTCCGAACTGGCGTCACCCGTGGGTGGTCCAGTCGATGGTACGCATCAAAGCAAGACTTTGCTGGATTGTTGCTGGAGGATCGCCAGCTGCGAAACTTCATCCTCAACCACCCCAAAAAGACACAATACAAGAGCGCTGGTATTGATCGAATCGAGATTGAGCGCACCCGCGACGAAGTTCGCGTCATGCTGTATGTTGCTCGTCCCGGTCTGATCATCGGCAAAAAGGGTCAGGAAATTGAAATCCTGCAAGCTGAATTGCAGAACCTGATCGGACGACGCATTAACTTGAAGGTCGAAGAAGTTGGCCGCCCTGAGCTGCAAGCTCAGTTGGTTGCTTTGGAGATCGCACAGCAACTGTCCAAGCGTTCCAGTTTCCGCCGAACAATGAAGCGGACTTTGGACACAACGATGGATGCTGGTGCCAAGGGAATTAAGATCCAACTTGCTGGTCGATTAGGTGGTGCTGAAATGGCACGCCGTGAAAAGCAAAGTGCTGGGTCAATTCCACTTAGCACACTACAAGCCAAGATTGATTACGGATTCACAGAAGCGATGACGCCACAGGGGCACATCGGGATTCAAGTGTGGGTCAACCAAGGAACTTACGGAGACGAAAACGATGGCGCTGATGCCCAAGCGGGTCAAGCATCGAAAAAGCCAAAGAGGTCGCATAAAAGGTAGTGCTACCCGTGGTAATACGGTCGTCTTTGGTGATTATGGCCTCCAGTCATTGGATGCAGGTTGGGTAAAAGCAACCACCATCGAAGCCGGTCGAATCGCGGCCCAGCAGTACGTTCGCGGCGAAGGCAAACTATACATTCGGATCTTTCCCGATAAATCTGTGACCAGCACACCGCTGGAAACTCGGATGGGTAAAGGTAAGGGTGAGCCCGATTTTTGGGCAGCAGTAGTTAAGCCTGGCACGATCATGTATGAACTCGGTGGAGTGACTGAACAACAGGCCAAGGTTTGTTTTGCCCGATTGGCAAGCAAGCTGCCCGTCAATGTACGGTTCGTCGAAAGGCGACCCGCCTAGAAAGCAAGCAGGTATCAGGGGACAGGCAACAGGCATCAATGATGCGTTTTGCACTCTCCTTGGAACACTGTTTCTAACCCGGATAATCTGTCACCTGAAACCTGTTAACTGAAACCTACTCAGATGAACAATTTAACTGAACTACGAGAGATGAGCGACGAACAGCTTGCTGCGACCTGTAAGGAAGCGGCCGAGACTTTGTTTCGTTTGCGTTTTCAATCGCAGTCCGAACGACTCAATACGCCTAGCGAAATTCGTAAGAACAAGCGTTTGATCGCTCGAATTAAGACCCTGCAAACTGAACGTGCTTCTGCGACGGCTTCGGCTAGCTAGAACGACGTTTTCCATTTTAAGACATTTAGCAAGAACCTCGGATCCTTTCCATGCCGAAACGCGTCGTTTCCGGAATCGTGACCAGCGACAAGATGAGC
>CAYVAN010000355.1:0-2576 GCA_964449225.1 uncultured Rhodopirellula sp. | reverse complement strand
AACACACTTTGACATTGTTCTCGTGATCCCTTCGTCTTTTCGGTTGATAGGTTTTCAGTCAAGATCGATGGCATGATTTCCGCCCCAGCCTATTCTACCCATAAATACCAGGGCCGGAGGGGATCTAGCGGCGGCAAGCTAACTGACGTGCCGAAAGTGAAATCCCCCAACACTCTTTTTGTACCCTGTTCTGACACCGCCCAAATGACAGCAGGTTCGCTAAACTTGCCGCTGAAAGCTCCTGTGATTCGTAAAGCACGGGAAACAGCTGCGGTTTTGCGTAATGGATCGTGCTTTGCCTACTCACAAACCATGGTTTTTCATTGTTCTTAGCAGCTTGGACTGATTGGTTTTCTTGGTTGACGGCTGCCGGATCAGTGACGATGTCGGTCGGTATCGTTGCTTTGTGTCTGATCGGATGGGCACTGAACCTGATCGCTTTGCCGGGGAATTGGATCGCCGTCGCATTATTGGCGGTTTACGCGTGGCTTGGACCAACCGACGGGCGTGCCGAGATCGGATTTGCTGTACCCGCGATTGCCTTCGGTTTCGCATTACTTGGTGAGGTATTTGAATTCGCCGCCAGTGCGGTCGGGGCAAAGAAAGCAGGGGCTTCCAGGCGTTCCACCTTGCTTGCCATGGTCGGGTCGATGGTTGGCGCGATTGCCGGAGCGTTTGTCGGAATCCCAGTTCCGGTTGTGGGACCAGTCATTGCCGCGATTCTGTTCGGTGGACTCGGTGCGACCGGTGGTGCAATTTACGGCGAATGGTCCGACGGCCGAAATTGGCGCGAAAGCTGGTCGATCGGTCACGCCGCATTCTGGGGCCGAACTTTTGGGACGCTGGGCAAAGTTTCCGCAGGGATGGCGATCGTGGTGATTGCCCTGATCGCAGTGCTTGTCTAAAGCTAGCAAATCGCTGTTCACCGTTGCTGATGACGACAGCGTTCAGTCAGTCACAGGTGTTAGGGCGTTGGAATTTATTCGATCACAGGCCGAACCTGAGCCCTGGTGAGATCAGCTTCATCGTCTTGTCGTACCGGATTGACGCCGGTTGCTGATTTTTCTTATTGCCTATTGCATGACCTCCACTCGTAGCACGAATGATCGGCGGCGGCGCGTTCTCTACGCGGCCCACTATGACGATTCAGGATCCTCGACGGCAGCCAGCCGCCGCGAAGTGGAGCGATTGCGCGAAGCCAGGCGACCGACTGCGATGTACGGTGAACGAGTTCAACGTCGATTGCAGGCCCGCTGGTTTTCAGCCGTTCCCGTTGGCCGCAGTACCTTTATTTCACTCGCTTCGGTGGTCACGTCGCTCACCGTTCTGCTTGTGCTGCTGCATTACCTTTCAGTCGCCTGGCCTCGACTTGCTTATTCCCCTGCCGTCTCACGACCACTGCGACTTGATCACGCTGACAGTTTCGGTCGTTGGTACCTAAGCATGCTACTGTTAGCGTCATCGGGAGCAGCATTCCTGACTTATCAGCTTCGCCGCTATCGCCTAGACGACTACCGCGGCCAATATCGACTTTGGCGAACGATGTTGTTGGTGCTTGCTTTGGCAAGCGTCAGCGTTTCAGTGTCTCTGGTCGAGTGGTCAGGCAGTTTGATTGATGCGACTCTGGGGCAACGGGCAGCTTTGGCGGGATCCGACTGGGTGCGTTTGTTAGCTTCCATGGGCGGGATGGTTTTGGTTCTGCGATTGATCGCAGAAGTTTATCGTTCTCGATTTTCGTTAATCACTTTGTCGGTCGCGGTCATCGCTCTGCTTTTTCCAGAAGCCGCCGGATGGAATTTATTCGTCATTGATTCGCCGATCAAATGGACCGCGATGACATCGGCACCCTTGATTGGCTGCACTGCGTTGTTTCTAAGTTTGACCGCGTACCTGCGTGTTTTGTACCGCGAAGTTTGCGAAATTGAATCAGGCCCTTCACTGCTAGAACAACTTAGCAGTCTAAGAATTTTTACGGCACGCGAAGATCTGCAAGAAAGGATTGCGGATGAAAAAAGCAGCAAGTCCAGCGAGCAGGGAAAACGCAAACGACCTGCTGCTACCAAGGAAGAATCCGAAGTACCGACCGAGCCGAAAAAACGATGGTGGCATCGCAGTGAAAAGCAGGCCGCAGAAGCCGTCCAAACCAGTGAACAAACGACAAAGCCAGTTCAGCAAGAACAAACCGAGTCAGCTGAACTAGCAGCGGCGGACATCGCCGAAGACGAATCATCGGTGGCCGAGGAACCAAAAAAACGTCGCTTTGGGCTAGGTGGATTCTTAAAACGCAAACCCTCCCCAGCACTCGATGACGGTGCCCAAAGCGATCAAAATTCGGATGAATCCTCCGATGACGTGGCGACGACCCAAGAAACAGCGTCCCAGTCGGATTCGTCAGATCGATCCGCCAACGATCACATCGATCCCGATTCAATCGATTGGGAATCACTAAGCAAGTCGGAACGACGCCGACTGCGGAAGCAGGTTAAGCGCCAGAACCGCGCTGCTTAAAGCATTTTCAATGCTCGTTAGGGAATGTAGGCCGGAACAAGCGGAGCGCAGTTCAGGCAATGCAACAC
>CAYVAN010000354.1:0-2589 GCA_964449225.1 uncultured Rhodopirellula sp. | reverse complement strand
CTGCAAAACAGGTCGAAAAATTGTCGTTCCGGTTCGGTCTGAAATCCGATCAGTCGTGGCACCATTCGGCCGCCCTGTGGACCGCCCTCAATGTATTCCATGGTGTGCAGCCGGATTTCTTCACCCGTTTTGCTTTGGAGTTGGCGGCGAGTGTAATCGGCGACCAGGACTTCGTATTCAAATGGAGCCGATTCAATGGCAACCGAGGTTTCGCCGACGCGATTGAGTTTGCCAGAAATGGAAATGATCATTGATTATCTAAAGTTGATTTGATTTTTGGATTGGTGAGTTTCTGCAACACGCTTCCGGGGCCAAGTTGGTGACCACAGATCGCGATTGCCAATGCGTCAGCGACGTCATGGGGTTCGGGCGCGAATTCAAGTTCGAGCTGCATTTTGACAGCAAGTTGCATCTGAGCCTTTGAGGCCCGTCCGTTGCCCGTCATTACTTTTTTGACTTTGGTAGGTTCTAGGTGAACCACGTCCAGTGCGAACTGTGCCGCTGCCAAGCAGATCACGCCGCGAGCATGTCCCATCAAGATTGCGGTTGTCGGACGCGAATAGTGCGAAAACAACTGTTCCAACGATAACAGATCGGGATGGTGATCTTCGATCACTTCACGCACGCCGCTGAAAATTTCATTGACGCGAGATTGAATGGTTCCCTTGGCTCGACTGCGAACGATACCAGCTTCGACCATGCGAAACTTAAGTCCATCAAAGTCGACGACGCCATAACCGGTGGTGTTCAGTCCTGGGTCGATGCCAAGGATGCGTGTCATGGGAATCGCCTAAGACCGTTCCCAGCTGGTGCCTTCTTTTTTGTCCAGCAGTGCGACACCGATTTCGCCAAGCCGATCGCGAATGGCATCACCCATCGCATAATCCTTATTGGCACGTGCTTCTTTGCGCAGTTCAATCAGCAAGTGCACAGTCTTGTCCAGCAATTCGGTATCCGCTTCATTGCCGCCCACCGATGGGACAGGTTTTTGGAACAGACCTAGTACCGCCGAGAGTTCACGAATCACGGTGACAGCTTTGATCAGCGACACGACTTGATCTGATTTTGGATCAGCATTGGGAGCCAACCCTGCTGAATCGATGAACCGATTAAGGATTTTGATCGAATCAAATAGCTGGCTGATCGCAGCACCGGTGTTGAAGTCGTCATCCATCGCGGCCAAGAATTTATCGCGAATCGAATGGATTTGCGTCAGCAGTTCATCACCCGCAGGGTCAAAGTCGCCAGCTTCTCGGTCCGCAGACGGTTCCAATTCGTAGAACGACGTGCCGGTATTCGAAGCGATTTCGCTGAATCGATCAAAGAAGCGGTAGAACGTTTCTAGCGACGTTCCGGCCTCGGCCAAGCCGTCTTCGCCGTAAACGATCGTGCTGCGATAGTGGGTTCGCAGCAGAAAGAAGCGGATTCGCTCGCCGGTGTGTTTGCGAATCAGGTCGGACAATCCCCCGGCACCTTTGCTGCGGCTGATTTTCCCTGACGCTGCTTCTTCGACTGATTCGGTGGCTGCGTCCTCGCGATCGCTTTTGCCGCCGACTTTGCCCTTTTCGCCGGCTCGCATCAAACCGTTGTGCATCCAATATTTCACCATCGGTGCTCCGTGGCAACAAGATGATTGCGCCCGTTCGTTTTCGTGGTGAGGGAACATTAAGTCCAACCCACCACCGTGGATATCAAACGTGTCACCGAGGATTTCGTGACTCATCGCTGAACATTCAATGTGCCAGCCCGGGCGACCTTTACCCCACGGACTGTCCCAGGCAATTTCGCCTTCCTTGGCCGACTTCCAAAGTGCAAAATCGCCGGGCGATCGTTTCTTGGCCGCTGCACCGCCTCCTTCGCCCTGTTGATCCTCAACCGACCGATTGGACAGTTGTCCATAGTTGGGATCCTTTACAACGTCAAAGAAAACATCACCATCAACGGCGTAGGCGTGGTCCTTTTCTTCGAGTGTTTGAATGAAGGCGATGATTTGGTTCATGTGATCGGTTGCCCGAGGCAAGTGATCAATCTGGTTGACGCCCAGTTCTTTTAAATTGGCTAAGTAATCAGCCGTCATCTCGGTCGCGATCTGTGACATGGGAATCCCACGCTCGCGAGATTTACCAATCAGCTTGTCGTCCACGTCGGTGATGTTGACGACCAAGGTGACGTCATAGCCGCTATATCGCAGGTAACGTTTGACGGTGTCAAAGATGACAGGGCCGACCATGTGGCCGATGTGTGATTCGGCATAGACCGTGGGGCCGCAAAGATAGATACCAACCTTGGGCGGGTGCAGTGGAGCAAACGGCTCTTTGATTTTGCTGAGCGTGTTGTAGACACGAATTTCTGGCTTGGTGGCAGTCATGGCTGCGGTGGCCTTGGCGGCAGGTGCGGTGCTCATCGAGATCTACGTGGTCCGTCAAAGGAGGTGAATGTCAGTCCATTTGGGCCATTTGAAAAGTTTGGGCCAGCAGACAAGTATAGGCGAGGTTGGGTGGCTGACAGAAGGGCGTTTTGCTTAGGCTCAGGGCAAATCAGTTTTTCAAACTGGGGTGCCCTTTAGCGGAGCGGCGCGAGCCGCTCGGT
>CAYVAN010000353.1:0-2639 GCA_964449225.1 uncultured Rhodopirellula sp. | reverse complement strand
CTCGTATCGTTCTTTCTTCCAGAACTTCTCTTCTTGCTTGTGTTGGTAGTAAGGGCTGACCGGAATGGGATAGCCGAGGAAACCGATGTTGTATCCGCCGCCCAGACCGAAGCAGCCTGTCGATGAAACAATAACGGTCACGGCCAAGCCCATCGCAATTTGAGCTGCCCAAGAACGCGGCGTCGCCGAGCTGTTGGCTTCCCTAAGCGATGAATTGTTGTCAGTTGAGCAATTCATGGTGGTCATCCGAGTAACCTTCGGTGGTTCGTTGTGCGAGCCGTTCTTACGACGTCGGCGAATGTGATTCGCGCCCGCTTCGTACTATCTGTATCGTGTGAACTTAGGAGGATCTTGCGGGTAATTCCGATAGTTTCTGTAAAAACAAAAGGGAGTTCCGATCAACCGATTGCGTGAAACTCTTTCGTTTCATGAACCAGGCTTAAACAATGTGGATCGGTCTACGAAAAAACCCACAGACAACGGTGCCATCGCCTGCGGGTATTCGATTGCCTGCATTGGGTGCAAGGCTTTTGTTTTATTCTCTGGAATCGTTCGCAAACGTGTTGCTTAGCGATCGGTGAAGTCCAAGAACCACCAGCCGTCATCCCATTCCAGGCTGACCTTACGCCATCCCAATGGGACTTGTGGATAAGGATAGAAAGGTCCGATGAACGGCCATGCACTTGGGCTGTACTGTTGCGGGTAAGTGACAGCCGCGTAGTTTGGGTGAGCTGCGTAACCAGGCCACGCGTAGTTGGGTAAGTTAGGGCTATCGTAGCGAGGTGCACCGACGGGAGCGTGCGGTGCCATAGGAACGGGAGTTCCCATCATTCCGCCACCGCCACCAAAGCCGGTCGGCATCGCTTGAGTTTGACCCTGCATGCGGTACGGTGCGGCCTGCATCACCGGTGCTTGGTGCATGGCGGCTTGCTGCATTGGTACTTGCTGCATCGGTGCTTGTTGCATCGGTGCTTGTTGCATTTGCATTTCCTGCATCGGTGCCGGGTTCATCAGCGGTGCAGCTTGCTGCATCGGTGCGGATGCCAGTTGAGCAGGAACCTGTTGGGCAGGAACCTGTTGTTGAGGAGCATGAAGCTCCGCAACTTCGGGCAATGGCTTCAGCGATGGAGCCGCCGTCGGAACGGCGATCGATTCACGCACCCCGGAAACACCTGGCGTTCGCTCAGTGATCCGCAGGATTGTATTTCTTTGTTCAGGCGAAGCGGCTCGACCGGTTAGTTCAACAACGCCATCGTTGCACTGAACATCGACGCCGAACCCTTTCAACTGCCCCGATTTCTGAGCTTGTCCAAGAGCCGAAACTACCGCCGATACCACGCTTTTGTCATCGCGGGTGTCTTCCATTGCAACGACCGGCTGAACCACACCGGGCACGACGGTCAACGGCTCACGCTTCAACTGGCGAACCACCTGTGCCTCGGAAGCCAACGCTTGGCTGAACGAAAAGCCACTCGGTTCTTCGGCAGCTTTCTCTTGGGCTGCCTTTAGAACTGGTTTGGGGGTCAGCACCACGGCTTCCACGGGTTCAGCGACTTCATTCACGCTGACTTCATCGACCACCTTGGCAATGCCTTCGATACCGCTGGCGGCGTCGAGGACCAATTGTTTTTGGTTGCTAGCGTTCACGTTTCCGCGGAACAAGACCACGCCTTGGTCGACTTTCATGTCCAGCGTGAAATCCTTCAGAGCACCCGAATCACGGTTGCTTTTCAGGCGTTGCATGATTTGTTGAGCGATTTCGCGGTCACCGGAAACGGTGTCAGCGGCCTGGGCTTGGATCGGCCCGAGGCTCGCGAGCGCGGCAATCGCGATCATTAGTTTTTTGCGTCGCATCAGATATGCCTCCGAGCAGTCCTAGGTTGTGTTCAGTCCTGAAATCTTCTGGGCCGTCGATTCGTAGTCCGTGGGACGTACATGCCCGGTGGACGATCTCTTGTTTTGCTTCTTCGAACGGACACACCAGAGGAGTGTTGTTGGTTGTTTCGGTCGTATCGACCTATCGCTGGTAGGTTTTTTCCAATTTTGGCGCTGATTCGGTTTGAAACGTTCTGTGGGGTCTGTTTCACGACCGACTTTAACCGCGAAAGAATCGAACCACAGATGCCAGCGTGAAAAGAAATCCAACAGCCGGAAGAGCGACAAAGATCAAACGAGGCTGGGCTGCGACCACAGCCAAAGCAATGACCAATCCGACGGCGATCCCCGGCGGCAACCAAGCTGCGGGCGCTTTTAGCGACGGCCAAGCCAACCACAACGCAAACATGACCAACCCAATTCGTCCAGAAGCCGATGCGGCAAACCGAGCGGTCGAATCATTGCCGAATTGCCAAGAAATGCTGGCTGAAACAATCAACAATACCACCGAGACAATAAGCACCAGCCGGCGACGCAATTGCCAATCGCTGAGAGAACGGTCCGTTGGTGGGCGAGATGTCATTGCGTTAAGCTTAGCGAAGTCGGCCCCCATCCACACCCATAGCCACCAATCCCAAGCCGTGAAAACCGAGACATTGAAGTCGAGATTTGACCCGACTTTCCAGGACACGATCGGCCCACGGCTGACCCAGGGCAAATCAGTTTTTCAAGCTGGGCAATGTCGCTCGGCTCTCCGAGCCGAC
>CAYVAN010000352.1:0-2681 GCA_964449225.1 uncultured Rhodopirellula sp. | reverse complement strand
GATCAGTTCTTTCCGATGGGCGACAACAGCCCTGAAAGTTTGGATGCCCGTTGTTGGGCAGGCGTCAAAGATCGCATCAAAATGCCCGGCGACGTGAACCGCGATGCATGGCGATGGAGCGATGAATCGTACGTTCCGCGTGACCTATTGGTCGGTCGTGCCGTGGTCGTGTTTTGGCCGCATTCCTGGAACTCGCCTGTTCCATTTATCCCCAACTTCAAACGCATGAAATTGATTCGCTAAAGGAAAGGAATCCTAGATCGATGTTTTCGTTGAAATCAAAATTCAAATCGAAGTCGAACGAGCAAGTCGAGGAATCCATTTTGGCGGCACCTGCTTACGAACCGATTTTGGAAGCGGTCGACTTGCAAAAGACTTACGGCCGCCGTCGGGTTGTCGATGGCGTTTGCTTAAATGTCGGGCCTGCTGAAATCGTAGGCCTGCTTGGACCCAACGGAGCTGGGAAATCAACCAGCTTTCGAATGATCTGCGGCATGGTCGAACCGGATCGTGGACGCGTGTATCTGGAAGGTCGCGACGTAACCCAGTGGCCGATGTTTCGGCGTGCGCGTGATGGGCACATGGGATACCTACCTCAAGAACCCAGCGTCTTCAAAAAGCTATCCGTTGAACAAAACATTTCATCGCTGCTGGAATTGTTGGGCATGGATCGGGTCAGCCGCAAAGAACGCACTGATCAGTTGCTGGAAGAATTTAATATTACGCACATCCGCAAAAGCAAAGCGGGCGGGTTGTCCGGCGGTGAACGCAGACGGTTAGAAATCGCCCGGTGTTTGGTTTCCAACCCTAAAATTGTCATGCTGGACGAACCCTTCGCCGGAATTGATCCAGTCACGGTGCAGTCCATTCAAGAAGTGATTTTGCAGTTGCGTGAATCAGGCATTAGTGTCTTGATCACCGATCACGCGGCAAGAGAGATTTTGGGAACGGTTGATCGTTGTTATGTGATTTACCAAGGTCAGGTGCTGATCGATGGTACCCCCGATGAAGTCAAACAGCATCCCAAGGTCCAACAGGAATACCTGGGGAATTTGGACGACGTTGATCGGCATTCGTCGGACGACAAACCCGCGATGCGCCAACCCGCGATGCGACAAACTGGGGCGGGTGCAGGTCACCCGACCCCGGCTCCCCATTTCCGAACCGCTCCGAAACGAGCCAATCAAAGCATCACTGACGTTTAGGATGATGTAGGCCTACCACAAGCCTTCAATCAACGTAGAATGGCGGGACTACGAGCGGCCCATGCGTCCGCTGTCAATTAAACTCCCGAAACGACTTTCTATGCCGACCTACGACTACGAATGCGATGCCTGCGAACACACGTTCGAGGAATTCCAAGGCATCAACGATCCCGTTTTGAAGAAGTGCCCGAAGTGCAAAAAGAATAAGCTACAGCGCCTCTTCGGTAGCGGTGCCGCGATTGTGTTCAAGGGCAGCGGTTTCTACCAAACCGATTATCGCAGCGACAGCTACAAGAAAGCTGCCAAAGCCGATTCCAAAAAAGCCAGCAGCGACTCATCAAGTAGCAAGTCGAAGACTGATTCCAAGCCCGCCAGCACGGATGCAAAGGCAAAAAAGAAAAGCTAACGCGGCCCCGTTGTTACCGCTTACGACATCCACCTTTCTCGCGTGAAGCTTTAAACCATGCCACACGTCACCAGCGTTCATCGGCTTGATCGGAATCGCAGCGGATTATTGGTCGTTGACTTGCAAGAGCGACTCGTTCCAGTCATCCCTTCGGGCGATCAAGTTGTTCGTCAAACAGAACGTTTGCTGAAAGCGGCCGATCTTCTAAGCGTGCCCTCGGCGTCCACCGTTCAGTACCCCAAGGGTCTTGGGAATCTTGTCGCACCACTGAATCAATGGTTTGACGGCAACGACAACTCACCCGAAGAAAAACTGGATTTCTCGTCCGCAGTCTGTCGCCAAAGCTTGGATACTTGGACTGAAGCTGGCCGAGACCAGATCGTCGTCGCGGGAATTGAAACGCACGTTTGCATCATGCAAACCGTTTTAGATCTGATGGCCGAGGGTTGCTTTGCCTACGTCGTTGCGGAAGCAGTCGCGGCGCGGCATCGTTGCGATCACGAAACCGCGATGAACCGAATGCGTGACGCCGGTGCAACGATCATTAGTGCTGAATCCGTCATGTTTGAATGGTTAGGGACAGCGGATCATCCCCAGTTCAAAGAGATGAGCCAATTGATCAAGGCAGGCGTTTAGTCCATCGCGAGCGCCAAAGGATCACGAGCGCCAAACGATTACGAGCGTCAGAAGCCGCACGCAAGATTCACGGCTTCACTTGGTATCCCAGATCTTTGATCTCGGAAACAATCTTTTGACGGTGTTCGCCCTGCAATTCGATCAGGTCGTCCTTCGCCTTGACTGTTCCGCCTGTCCCGCAAGCGGCTTGCAGTCGCGTCAGGATCGCAGGCAGGTCATTGGCCTTGGCGGTCAAGCCTTCGATAACCGTCACGACTCGCCCGCCCTTGCGTTTTTGAATGCTCACCCGGGCGGTTTGTTCTGACGCGGGCAACCGGTCGGCTTCGCGTTGCGCTCGCGCTGCCCGATTGGTCTTTTCTTCCACGGTACAAGCACACTCGCTTTCAAGCTTGCCGCAGTGCTCACACTGCGGCGGAATGTCGAAGGGGGTTCCA
>CAYVAN010000351.1:0-2727 GCA_964449225.1 uncultured Rhodopirellula sp. | reverse complement strand
TTGCGTAGTTTTAGCCATTTCCCGTCCCTAAGCAACGCCCAGGTTTAGGAATTGGTCTCAACAGACCTAGCTAGGGCCATGAAAAACCAGGGCAAATCAGTTTTTCAAGCTGGGCAATGTCGCTCGGCTCTCCAAGCCAACAGCGCTATCGGCTCGGAGAGCCGAGCGACAATGGGAACACCCCAACGTGAAAAAGTGATTGACCCTGCATGAAAAAGCAATTTAAGCGGCAAGAACATGAATTCCAGCAACCCCACCATGCTGTAAATCCCCCGGAATTTAGCGAGAAAACAGGAGGAAAACCAGCGGCCGCATTCGCCGCCTTAGCTATCTTCTTCGTAAATTCATTTGCCTTTAATGTCAGTAAACACTAGAATCTGCGCTTAACAGGAGACCCAACCGGTCGCGTCGTCAATCTAGTCGGAGTCGGATTATGCCAGTTTCATTCACGCAGTCGTGCCCCACATGTGGCAGGCGAGTTCAAGTTAGAGCTTCCCTGGTTGGATACACGGTCGTTTGCCAACACTGCCGGGCTGAGTTCGACGCAAAGCTGGACAGTGAGATCCATCTTGTTTCGCGAGGAAACAATCTTGGGAACACAGAAGAGCCCCAGATGGAACCGGAAGCAGATCCGCTGATGATGCGAGTCGAAGAGGTTCTCAAGCGAGCCGCGGCTCAGACACCCATCGCCTGAATTAGAACGATTGATTCAGAGAACATCTCAGATCAATTCTAGGATTGATTGAGGCCGAAACCATCAAAGCGCTAGTCTCGGTAGAAAGCTAGTCTCGGTAGAGCGCTAGTCTCGGTAGGTCGGGTGATACCCATCAAAGTAGGGTGCATCGGGGTAGGCGGACCCAGGACCGATCGGATAGGGATTCAAACCACCCGACGGGTTACTGCGTAGGTCAGGTCGGAAACCCTGATTCCTGAAACCACGGTCTCCATAGCCGCGATCATTGAACGGTCGCCTTGGACCTTGGCCCAATCCAGGATTCTGCGCTGGATTCTGGCCTGGGCCAAATCCGGGGTGCTGCCCGAAACCGGGGCCTGCTCCGAATCCCTGACTTCCGAATCCCTGACGTCCAAAACCCTGACCTCCAAAACTCTTACCTCCGAAACCTCGACCGACAATGCCTAGGTTCAGGCCAGCCAGGGGAGCGCCCCAATTGGGATACGGAGTGCTGAAGGGACGGTATGGGAAACGCCATTCGCCATAGGGCCGCACCGGGTCACCCCAGCTTTCAACGCGATGGTAGTTGTCAGCCGATGCGCCGTAGTTAAGCGAACTGCGAGTGTGCGTGTAACCGCTCGTGCGAAAACTAGATACCTCATTCGATGCAGGCTCCGGCGTCGGGGCAAACTGCTGGACTCGCACGCCATGGCTTGGATCGTGAGTGTAAGTGCTTGGCATCGTCAACCAGTCCATTGCCCCAAGCGAAGGACAGGCCAAGGCCATCCCAAGGCTGATCAAAAGAATTCTCGAGCCGATAGAAGCAATTGGATTTCGCATGAACGCCAAAATAGTTCACGCTTTGGGGCGAAGCGAATTTTTCACTTCGGTGAATCAAAAATTACCCTTGGTTATCTCGCCTAGCCACTACAAGCGGCGCAACCCATCCTCTGTCATTGGCGTCGGGATCTCAAAATCAATTTCATCGATTCGATCCATCGTCGAATCGTCCAAAATCAAATCCACCGCGGCCAGTGATTCATCAAGCTGTTCTAAACTGGTTGCACCAATGATGGTCGAAGCAACAAAGTCGTGCTGTCGGCTCCAGGCGACGGCCAATGCGGTCACGGTCGTGCCGATGGATTGAGCAATTTCCATCAATCTTCGCGTGGTTTCGATGGTGCGATCATTCACGAAACGTTGGGCCATTTTTCTTTGTCGCTCTTCACCCTTTTCCAGATAGTCGCTAAACCGCCCACCGACGGGAAGTCCATCGTTGTACTTGCCGGTTAGGACTCCGCCCCCCAAAGGTGAATAGGGCAACAGGCTGACGTTTTCTTTTCGACAAACCTGCGCCAACTCGCTTTCGCAGCGGCGATTGATCAACGAAAAATTGTTCTGAACCGTTTGAAATCGATCAACGTCGTAGACATCGGCAGCCCAAAGACTCTTCATCAATCCCCATGATGTTTCATTGCTGCAACCGATCACTCGCACCAATCCCGCATCGCGAAGTTCGGTAAGTACGCCCAATAGTTCTTCATAAGGCAAACCGTGGTCGGGCCAGTGAACTTGGTACAGGTCGATATAATCGGTTTGCAAACGATCCAGTGAGGCATGGCACGCTTCAAAGATTTGACGACGATCGATCGAGCATTTGCCGTGACGAACCGGTGCACTGAACCACCCATGGCTAGGACCGGTCACCTTGGTCGCCACTACCAGGGAATCGCGAGCTTTGGTTTTCATCCAGCGTCCCACGATCTCTTCCGTCAAACCGATTGTCTCCCGATTCGGTGGCACGGGATAGATTTCAGCCGCATCAAAGAAATCGATACCGGCTTCAAAAGCCCGGTCACAAATCGCGTGCGAAAGCGGTTCATCGCATTGTCCGCCAAAGGTCATCGTGCCCATGCAGATGTCAGATACCGTAATACCGCTTTGTCCAAGTCGTCTTTGTTGCATCTGGAACGTCATCCGTGTGTGGCAGGGCGGGGCCGATCAGTTTTTCAATTTGGGGTGTCGTCAGTAGGTAGCGATCGCCGCGTAGGCGT
>CAYVAN010000350.1:0-2727 GCA_964449225.1 uncultured Rhodopirellula sp. | reverse complement strand
ACTGCTCAACAAAAAATCAACCACCAAGACCTAACTGGTTCTGGTGTACGGTTACGCATTGGCGTCATCCAGGATTTGCTTCTGGGTTTCAATCAAATCCAGATCCAACGACCAGGTTTCAGGTCTATCCGATATTAAACGCGCGAATGAGAGGGCTCCGTCTCTTATCTCCGCCAATTCGTCAATCGGACCGTACTTTGCATCGGAGGAAAGAAACTTATCGTCTCCTGCACTCAGAAATCGGAGCAAGCGTTTGATTGATTGGTAGTGGTCGATAACTGGACGAACAGATTCTGTTCGGAGAATGAACGAAGCTTCCTCAAGCGTATACGAACGAAAACCAATTTGGGGGACAGCGCCGACAAAGCAAAGATAGGATGGAAGAGATGGATCAAATTTTGCGTACTCTTCCCCCGACGCCATTTCTTGTATTCGACGCATGTATTCAACGACGGACATCGTCATGTCGACACGCTGGCTTGCAAACTCCGCGATGACCATGGCGTTTTGCGGGATCGGCAATTCTAAGATTTGAGTCAACTCATCCCGTATCTGCTCGAATCCTCCCTCAGTATCCGCAAGCAGGAGTCTCGCCTCCAACAGCCAGCTGCTTACACCAAACCGCGTCTCAAAGTTGATTAGTTCGGCACGCGATCCGGCTAGATCTCCGAGAACAAGTGATGTTGTAAACCGCGATTGAGCCTCAACGAACTCTTCTAATTTGTGCTTGTTTGAAAGCACTCGGGCGACCGAAAAACGAAGGTCGTCCATAAACGAGAGCGGCTTCTTGCTTAAGATTGGGTGCCAAACAAAGTCTGCTGGCTTCGGGAACTCGCACGCAAGAATAGGTGGCAAGCTTCCCTCAACTCGGTGTTTCGAGAGAACTGAGCGTACAACGGTGAGCGGCTCCAGTCGCAATTGCTCGAAGGTCTCTTGGTCGAGCTCGTCGTATTGCCGGATTTTCCGGGCGCGGTCGAGCGAAGAGCCTTTTCGAGTACGTCTCGGGCCCGCCGTCCGAGAACGCTTATGTTTTCCCCCTCTTTTCGTCAATTTTGTATCCAACAACTTCTGAGAGTAGAACTACCTTCGGCGTGTTGTGGTTTTCGGACATTATGTGATATGACACAGCCGGGTTTCTTTTTCAGCACCGAGTCTACCTTTTGCGTTTCGACGCCGGAATAGGTAGAAAGCGGCGTCAGACGAGCTGGCTAGGCCACGTGGCGCGTGTAGCTCTTGAGCATGCCACCCAGCCGCTGCTTGCACCGAACATCAGTAAGAGGGATTCTTGAGGGCGGTTCACATTGTTGATTGCTTTGGTCCTCCGCCATGGTGACACTTGGTCTTGCGTTGCCTAACCCCTGATGTGGCCGCTCATCGTGGTAATGCTCTGCGAATTCACTGCAAAGGTGGTCCATGTGGGCTTCCCCGAACACGAAGAAGTGATCGAGGCATTCTTGCTGCAGCGTTTGGATGAACCGTTCGACGTAGGCACATTGGTTCGGCGATCGAAACGCGGATTTGCGAATAGCTGATCCGTCGTTCTTCAATGCTTCGTCGAAACTCGCGGTGAACTTCGTGTCGCGATCATGCATGACCATACCGACCTCGATTCCCTCGCTTTCCGCATGTTCTTGGAACGCGACGGTTTGATCCAGAACCCAAGCTTCATTGGGATGTTGGGTCGATGGCGTGATGAAGACTCGCCGTGATTCGACGTGCAAAAAGACAAGCAAATACAGGTCTTTCAAACCGCGAGGCGTAACGACCTTCTTCGAGAAGAAGTCGCATTGCCAAAGCGTCTTGGCGTGCCGCTTCAAGAAATCGTCCCACGTTCCCGGTCCGCGTTTCGGCCCAGTCTCGTAGCCGCCGCGAATCAGGATCGCCTTGACCGTGTTTCGAGTGATCGACTCGATGCCCAGCTTCTTGAGTTCGCCGAGGATTCGCGTGTAACCCCATCCATTGTCCTTGGCGAGCTTCAAGACAAGTTTCTCGATGTCTTCGCGAGTGCGTTTGCGACCGACTTTCCGGCTCTTCAGTCCGCCGGGTTTCTTCGCTTCGCGAATCCACCGTCGGATGGTTTGGGCGTGAACGATCGTGGCAATGTCATCGAGTGCTTTGCCGAGGTTCTTGGCGAATCGACAGAGCCGATTCTTCTCGCGTTCGGTCAGGCTGATCCGTTTGGGTAGCTTGCTTCGCAGGATGGCGTTCTCTACCTTCAGGTAGCTGACCTGTCGTGCCAGTTCGCGTTGTGTCGAGCCAGCGATGACAAGGATTAGCGAGTTGTAAACGTTGCGGAAGTTTGCCATCAGCCGATCGCCTCAAATGCCGTGTTTTCTGCGGGAACGCAGTTTTTGCACCCCGGCGTAAAACGATCGACACTACTTCGCGGCATCGTTTTTACAACGGACCGGCTCGACCTCACGAGCTCTTCTTAATCAGCAAAGCGATCGCCTGTTTGATGGCAGGGTCCAGAGTGGACCAGAGACGCACGACGTCGCGTAGCGTCGAATCGCTCGAAAATGCTTCGCATTCTGCTTCGCCTATGCCCCAACTATGCAGCTTTTCCAAGGAAAAACCGCATAGGTTCGGCCCCTGCCGGGGGAGACCAAAGCGCCCACCGGCTCGGCAGCCGAAGAAACACCCTAGATCAGGCGAATCCGCCCGATCCCAGACCACCAATTTCAAAAGGGACCAGAGGCGCCCACAGGTGGTCCCTTTTCAAGCGCC
>CAYVAN010000349.1:0-2730 GCA_964449225.1 uncultured Rhodopirellula sp. | reverse complement strand
AACCCTCGCCAAGATGGCGCGGCGGTCGAAGACACCTTCAACCTACCCGGTGGTGCTCGGGGCGTCGTGCAAAGTAATTCGTTCAGCTTGGATGGATACTCGGCTGACGACGAACCTGTTTTGTACTTTAACTACTTCCTAGAAACGGATGGCTCGGACTCAATCACCGGTGACCTTGATGCACTACGCGTTTACGTGATTACCGAAGACGGTGTCCAGCACCTGGTCGCCAGCAACAACACCGCCCGCGGCGATGGTTTGTTCGACGACGAGTTCGATGACCCAGCGCAGGTTGGCCAATACGACGACAACATTGATGTCGATGTACAACAACTGTTCGACAACACCAATTCATGGCGTCAGGCTCGCGTGCCGGTTGGCAGCTTTGCCGGACAAGCTGGCCTAAGCCTTCGAATCGAATTCTCCACCGCTGGCACGACCGATACGGGTTCGCTTCGTTTGCAAACGACCGCTGGCAACCAACTTGCCGATGGCGATACTTTCCGCATTGGTGGCGAAACGTTTGCCATTGACCTGTCACCTGCGGTCAGCGTTCCAAGCGGTCCGCAATTGGCGACCCTTTATGCCGACCCATCAGCGCTTGCAACCATCACCATTGATGGCCAAACGTACGTTTTAGACGACGGCAATCGAACGGGGATCACGACGGAGACTCGAATCCTTTTGACGGATGCTTCGACCCCATCGATTTCGCAATTAAGTGCATCCGAGATTGCGGGACTGGTCACTGACGCGGTCCGGCTTTCACCGCCGCCAAACACATTGATTGGCAACCTTAATTTCAACGAGCGTCAAGACAGCGACCCGGCGGCCACCAATGGGCGCAATGACCGAACTTTCGAGGCGATTTCGCTACCTTATTCCGGTGGCAATGTGACTCTGGTTGGGCAAGGTCAGTTGGGGAATGATTCAGTCGTTGGTGACTTCGATGATCCGACGTCTACCCCCGCCAACGCGACCAACGTTGACGATGTGGACCTATTCCGAATCGAACTCGAAGAACTTAGCACGTTGGATGTGAATGTCACCGGTGACAATCAGTTTGCGACTCCATTTGATGTCGCCATCCGGTTGTTTGATGCCAATGGCGTCGAATTGGTTGCGGAGCCAACGGTGAATAACACCAAGTCGTTTACTATCGCAGAGACTGGCACCTATTTCGTCGGCATCAGCGGATTAAACAATTCGGTTTACAACCCGCTGTTTGACAGCGGAACAACCCCAGATGACACTGCGGGTACTTACCAAGCATCCTTCGCGGTCAATACCAACGTCGCCATCCAAACCATTGGCAACTTGGTCGAATTGCAAGGACTTCAAAGCGTGTCCGCGACACCGGGCGATCTGTTTGCTATCTCCGGTCAGAACACGGTCAATGCAATTCCGGTTTCTATTAGTCGGTTGATGTCGGCGTCGCAGGTTGCGTCCGAGGTTCAACAAGTTCTAGCTGATCGTTTTGCAAACGGGATCGCAGATGCATTGCCAACTAACGGTAACTCAGTACTGATTGCATCACTTACGCTTGATGATTCGGGCCCGTTTGTGAACGGCTCTGAACGATCAGCAGATCAATTCGGTTCCGGTGTCATTGGTGGTGCCCAAAACAATGTCTTTGAAGGTGTCTACTTAGACGACTTCATCATCGGCTTTGCTGAACGTGGTGAGCTTGCAACGGGATCGGCAGCCGCACCTGGGGACTTCATTACGGATTTACGAAACGAATTTCCGAACCCACCTAATCCAACCAGCGAGTTGGATACAGGCAGCTACCAAGTAGAAATTCGCGGTGCTTCGGAATACGTCAATTCGGGCCAGGGGACTCCATTCCGAACCTTTGACACCAATACCCGTTTGTCGGAATCTCGATTCCTTGACGCGCTCCCTGCAAGTGAAATTCGTGACGGTTCAACCTTCGAAATCTTTGACGGTCGAAACACCGTTACGTTTGAATTCGATCAAGTCGATTCGTCCGGCAACTCCGATGGCGTGAACCCGGGAAATGTCCAAGTTCCATTCCCCCTAACGACGATTCAACCCGGCAGCGAATCCATTGATCCGGTGACCAACCTTGCGATTGCCGGTACCGGAATCGTTCGACCGCAAACCGCCGCCGAAGTTGCTGCCAGCATCATTGCGGCAATTTCCCGACCGGAAGTTCAGTCGGTCATTGATGTTCCCGCATTATCGGTCGCCGGAAACGATGGCAGTAACACATCACGCATTAATCTTTTCGCCGACGTTATCGTCAATAACGACGGCGGAGCACTTGCCGGTGTAGGTCGCAGCAACTTGCGTGGTGATGACAACGCGGATCGTGACATCCAAGGTGTCATCATGGTGGAAAACAGCCGCTTCCTGTTTAACTCCGAATATGGAATTGCACTGGATCATGGTTTGACGGCGACCGTCGCGGGCACTGAAGGACCAGCCGTCGTTCGGTATCCACGGAACTTGGTGGAACTCAATAGCGAGAGCATCAAGCCAGGTGTCATCATCCAAAGCAACGTCATTGCGTTCAACGAAACAGGTGGCTTGCAGATCAATGGCATTGGTTTAGGAGCCAACGAAACGCAAAGTGATCCGATTGCATTCGATCGAATTGTCAATAACACCATCATTGGTGGATCGATAACCGAGGGGCCTCAGGCACCAGCAGCAACCATTCAAGGTGTCTTGTTTGAACAAGGTTTGATCTCGTTTGCCGACAGC
>CAYVAN010000348.1:0-2772 GCA_964449225.1 uncultured Rhodopirellula sp. | reverse complement strand
TCCTGGTGACAAATTTCAAAGCTTTTTGAATCGCTTCGTCATCACCGTTGTTGCCTAATTCTTTTAAGGCTTCGATCAGGAACGATGTGTTCGACAAATCGGGTCGTTTGTGACGACCGTAGCCGGCACCACCATAGGCGGTGTCTTCGGGTGTCGCTCCCTCGTCTTCGTCCCACTGCAGCCCCTTCAAGAAAGCTTCCGCACGCGCCAGTTCGCTGTCGTAACGATCATCGCGGTTTGCTTTGATCAACGCCCCCACGGCAATCGAGGTTTCGTAGTTCCGGTAGCTAGATCCCGTCTCGTAAATGCCGCCGTCACTTTGCACTTTCGTTTTGATGTATTGAAGCGCCTTCACGATCGCTGGATCGTTGATTGCCTTGGGCCGATTTTGCAGAATCGCTCGCACGCACAACGCGGTGACCGCAACGCCCGTTTGTGGACTGAACGCGCCTTGGTCATCTTGACCACGAGATTTCAAGAATTGAATGCCCCGATCGACCGACTTGTCGATTGCAGCATCAGAAACTGATTCGGCGTAGCCATTGGCGTCTGCGGGCGGTGACACCGATTGCGCTTGCAAATCGACCGGTCGCCAAACCAAACAGGTGACGCAAATCAACGACTTGCAAAATATGTTGTCAAACCGCATCGAAAACCTCTCATCATTTCATCAAGGGTGAAAGTGATTCTTCCGCGTTGTTCGCCCGCGAAAATCTGCTCGCCTCTCTAAACGCACACGCCCTCCGAAGCGATGCGATCCGCAAATCCCGAAGGACGACTAACCGGCGCAGCTTAAGAGGCCCTCGCAGACGGCCAGCTTCTGACCCCATCTTACCCGCAGAGTCATCAAACATGCAGGATGGGCACAAAGTTCGACGAATCAAAGTCTAGCCAAGCACATCAATTTCTTACTGATTTTCATGCCCGAGAATATCCCGCATCGCATCGACACGGCTCTGAACGCCGTTCCCCCGTTGATGGGACCGCTTCGCCGCCGCGGTCGAAAACCGGCCGTGATTGGTGCTAGGGTTGAAGGTGGAGGTTTGGTTGATCAGCAGCACCAAACGCAGTGCTCGCAAAAACACAAACCAAATGCTTCAAAAACCGAGCATTTTGCGACGGACGCCCCACAACCCAAGCATGCGATCGAACCGGACAATTGGCTTCACGGCCACGCCACCGACTTGATTGGCCATTTGCAAAGTTGGTCCATCGACCTAGATCAACGCGAAGCAAACCTGAACGCCCGAATCGCGTTGCATGATCGTCGCGAGCGACAATTTCGGATTCAACGATCCGAATTGACCCAGCAGCTCGCCAGCGGCCAAGCTCGTGTGGACGAATTACGCAAGCAACTGGAAGCAAGAACGCGTCGCTTGGCGTTCCAGGACCGCGCTTAGCACAAGCTTTTCAATGTCCCAGTGTAGAACAATTGTCTCGATTGTCCTTCGAGCCGTTCGGTGCAATTGGGACGATTGACCCACAAAGCAGATCGCCAGGGCAACTCAGTTTTCACTCTGGAGACAGTGTCGCCGTAGCGAAGCTCGCGTAGATCTTCGGCGATTGCAGGAAAGGCGATTGCGGGGAAACCGAACGCCTACGCGGCGATCGCTACGCACTGACGATACCCCAGCTTGCGTGTGACATGCCGCTGCGGTCACAATGAGGCGGTTACGATGCTTGGGTCTGCCCCACTTTGCTATTCTCGGAGAAATTTTCATGGCGCGTCCTGTTACCCTCTTCACAGGCCAATGGGCTGATTTGCCAATCGAAGAAATGGCGAGGATGACTGCGGACTTTGGTTACGACGGCATCGAGCTCGCCTGCTGGGGTGACCATTTTGAAGTTGATCGTGCGGTTGCCGAAGATGATTATTGCGACAAGAAACGCAAGCTGCTTGATGATGCCGGACTTCAATGTCACGCGATCAGTACGCATTTGGTGGGGCAAGCTGTATGCGACATTATTGACGAACGACATCAAGCGATTCTGCCGGATTATGTGTGGGGTGATGGAGACCCCGTTGGCGTAAACGAGCGGGCGATCGAAGATGTAAAAAATGCAGCTCGAGCAGCTCAGAAGTTTGGCGTCGATGTCGTTAATGGTTTCACCGGCAGCAGCATTTGGCACCTGCTGTATTCGTTTCCACCGGTTCCACCGAGCATGATCGACGCGGGTTTCGATCTGTTTGCCGAGCGGTTTAATCCCATTTTGGACGTCTACGGCGAATGTGGTGTGCGTTACGCATTGGAAGTTCACCCGACTGAAATTGCGTTCGACATCTACACCGCGCAGCGGGCACTGGAAGCACTGGATCATCGGCCCGAATTTGGGTTTAACTTTGACCCCAGCCACTTGATTTGGCAGGGGGTCGACCCGGTTGCCTTCATCCGAACGTTTGCCGATCGGATCTACCACGTTCACATCAAAGACGCGATCGTCAAACTTGATGGATCGTCAGGCATCCTTGCCAGCCACCTAAATTTCGGTGATCCACGCCGCGGTTGGGATTTCCGAAGCCCCGGTCGTGGCGGCGTTAACTTTGAAGAGATCATTCGAGCGCTGAACGATATCGGTTACGAAGGGCCTCTCTCGATTGAATGGGAAGACTGCGGAATGGAGCGTTCGTTCGGTGCTCGCGAAGCTTGCGAGTTCACCAAGCGGCTTGATTTTTCACCCAGCACGTTGGCCTTCGACGCTGCCTTTGACGACTCCAACAGCTGATGATTGAAATTACCGTCAATGGGCGGCATGAACAGATTCAGTCAGAGA
>CAYVAN010000347.1:0-2821 GCA_964449225.1 uncultured Rhodopirellula sp. | reverse complement strand
TAGCTCACGCTTTCTCAAGTCGAAAAGATAAATTGTTTTGGATGGCCCTTTTTGACGTTGCCCTTTTTGACGTTTGCCACCCAAGTCCAGGACTTTTACGCGATCCGGGCTGCCGGTTGTCAACGATTCATCTTGACAAGAAACAAAAACTCTAGGTTGGGTTTCTCGGAATCTGCGATCCAGTCATCCGTCCAACGCATATTTGCCATAACGTTCTTCTTATACTCAATTTCGTGGACTTCGATAAGCGATCCACTGGTGCTAATTGCTTGATGCAGCTCTTCGGCCGTTGCTCTTCCGCCGGAACTGTATGACAGGATCGCGTACTTGCATCGAAGGTTCTTCAACAACCGTTCAATTTCCACCACTGCCTCGAATCTGCTGCTATTATCACAGCGTTTGAAGCTCTCATACTTTGATGGAGTCGCAGTGTCCGAAGAATCTTTCCTTCGATTAACTTTCCCGAAGATCTCCGGCTTGTCATTGAGGCAGACAGAAGTGTAAACGTGATAGTACGCGGAATACCGAACACGTGAGGGCGGCATTTTCTCGTTATTCGATCCGTACGGCGGATCAAGATAGGCAAGATCAGCGACGACTTTGTTTGCTTGTTCGGTCGCGTTACCTCGTATTACCTCATTCTCACGCGTGTTTAGAAACAGCTTGGGCACGAGCAGTTTTAGATCATTGTGAGAACGGGCAGACCATTCGCGAAGATACGACGCAAAGTGTCCGAGGGTGCTGTCAACCTTATCTAGTGCAAGAATAAGCGAGGTGATTGCCACAGATCGCTCATGCTCACTAAGATCAAGTGCGTCAATTTCTTCCCTAATCGCGTCAAGTTTTCGTGTGTTGTGTTTTTGCCAAGGTCGTTTAGCAGCCAGTTCAGGCGACTTTGCGGCTTTGTGTCCGCGGTAGTGGTCGGTGAACCAGCGATCTCGTGGTGGTATGTTATTCAAGTGTTCGATAAGACCCTGGAAGTCTGATCTTGGGTTCCGGTTGAGCAAGTAGCACTTACAGAAGACCTCGGACCAAACAGAAATATCATTGGCGATAACACGTTTACCCGTTTTCGCAAAAGCCTGCCCTACTCTGCTGGTCCCTGCGAATGCGTCAAAAACCGAGTCAAACTCGATAGTTTCTGCAAGTTCAAGTATTGGTTGCAGAAGCTTGAGTTTTGAACCCGCGTACTTAATTCCCTCCGTTGTTGGGACTTCTGGAGCAATCCCCGGAAACAGTGAGTTAGACGGCATCTGACGTCCCTCCGATTGATTTCTGGAGTTTGGAAATATCTTTTTTAACTTCTTCCAATGCAGACTTGTGACCGGCTGAGGTGCTGACCAATGCATGTGAGAACAATTGAACAAGCACTGGGTTCATCGAGTAGTCAATCCACCCCCCGGTTATGCTGTCGAACAGCCTCAACGCACGCTTTGTATGCGTCCAAAGACCACGCTGTAGCGCGTTCGCTCTCGCATCTCCATACCTGACTTCACAGATGTATTCGCCATCACCATCTTGAAACACGTACACTGGATGTTTGCGGCGATTTCCTTCGGTGATTAGTTCGATCGACTTGGTTTCGGCCATTGCCTTACGAAAGTCAAAAACCATGATGTTGCATCGCTGACGGCTCTCGTTGTAAATCAACGGCAAGACGTTGATTTTGTCAAAACTCGTGAACGCAATGTCTTTTAAAACGCCAGCCAACGCACGGCCTCGGATTGGCGTTGCGACCTCTTCTTGAAGACGAGGGAACATACGCGACGACTTATCCGTGGAGAGCTGCAGCGGGCCGTCCCCATACGCTTTTAAGCTAACGGGGAAACTAACATTCGTGATTTCATTGGTTATCGTGATGTCTTCTTCACTCGATTTGGCTCGAAACAAGTCTTTTCCGACGTGCAACGACTTGAAGTCGTACATGTACTGATTGACAAACTCTGCCATTGCGATTTCCGCGAGGTCGCCATGGGTCTTATTCCCAATCAGCCTCATAGTAAAAATGTTGCTCAGGGTTGTGACTACCAGCGATGGATTTTTTAGAATGAACAGCTTGAGTCGCTGGGTAAAGTCAGAGTACGGGTCAAAAGAATCCGACATTGTTGATCCGAAACGCGGCAAGTCTTGAGATTAGAAGCGGAATCACACGCTCAGCGTGTGCTGAAGGCATTGGTTTTCGCCCAGAGTATAGCGACAGGCAACTCAGTCTAGCAGTCGTCAAGGAAGAGTGTCGATCGCGACAAGTCACGACTCAAGGAGAGTTCAGCATCTTCGTTCGTTGCTTCGCTAAGCCGAGGAACCGGAAATGCTCCTTTTACCGGGAGCTTCGCTTCGGCCGAGATGTCGCAGTTCGCTTCAGTTTCTTAGTACCACTGGATGAACGTCCTTTGTTGTCTGCATCTGGCGATTTGCGTAACGCACGATGAGCGACAAATAGCCAAAGCAGGATGATCGCTGCTCCGTCACCAGCAAAGCCGAGCCACTTCGCCGGCAGCCACCAAGCGAAGCGGTCCTTGGCGTTTTCGATGCGGTCGCGGACAGGGCCTTTTTCCCAGCGACGCGGGTTGCTCCAGGGATTGAGTTTGTCGGAAAGGTCGGCATCGTCTTGGCGGTCGTCGCTTTCTCTGAAGCCCCAGCGATCCAAGAACGCCCGTAGACGGTCGCCGCGAAGCAGGCCGCTTGATGTGTCTTCGAGCTTGCCATCGACGAACACCATCATCGTCGGTGTGGTGCGGACGTTGTAGCCTTTGGCGTTTACTCTTGCGATGTCGATGGTTTCGTATCGAACATCGTCGGGCATCGAACGCTTTTGCAGTTC
>CAYVAN010000346.1:0-2824 GCA_964449225.1 uncultured Rhodopirellula sp. | reverse complement strand
GCGCAGTTCAGGCAGTCCGATGGGGTATTGCCTGAACTGCGCTGCGCTTGTTCCGGCCTACATTGTTCCCCATTTCGGTGTAACGGTGGCGTCCAGTCCATCCCGGCGCACCACCACAAGACCGTTGCCGAAAGAGCTGTCGCCAAAGTTTCAGTCATCAATAGCGTTGACTGCATCAACAGGACCGGATCAACCGCCACTAGACCCGCCGCAAAGCATGACCATCGACCGCTTACAAAGCGTCGGCTAATCATAAATGTGGCAAGAACCGTCCATCCGCCCAGCAAGGTATGCAAGACGACGACACCAAACCGATGTCCTTGGTCACCAGAGGGCAATTGAGAGAGGATCCAGGGATACAGCGGTGGCCGGAATGCCGTCGGAAGCGCGATTCCCTGATCGTCAATCAGTCCATACACTCCTGAACGACGGATCGAGTCGGCAATCGCGCCGTAGGCGTCTGGATCAGCGTTTAAATGATCAGCAAAGCCCCAACCGATCGCTCCGCGAAAAACCACTGCGACCAAAAATACCGCAATCCCAATGCGGACATCGACGATCCGGCGAGGTGGTTTCAGGACTGAGTTCACGTTTGATTCCATCGCTGTTTGAAATTCCACCATGTTAGACGATATCGATTGCGAAGAAGTCAACAGTGGCAATGGCGGTCCACAGAGCCGCATCAAGCGAAACCGGGCCTCGATCGTCAGTATCATCGTTGCATTTGCGTGCTTCTTTGTCGCTTGGCCAGTCGCCAATCAGCTGAAGTTTGATCGAACGATCACATCGATGTTCAATCCCATGGACGAAGATCTTCGATCCTATCAATCATTACAAAACGATTTTGGTGGTAATTCTGTTGCGATGCTGGTGTACCGCGACGCGGAACTTTGGTCGACCGAGGGTATTGCTCGCAATGAAAAGGTTACTCAGGCGATTGCCAAGATCCCTGGAATCGACGGCGTTATCTCCCCAGCGATCCTGAACGATTTAGTTAAGAAGGTTCGGCCAGGATCATTTTTGTCGAAGGATCCGCCGCTGATCAATCGTCGCGAAAGCATCGCACGTGGTTTTGATCAAATGTTTGTCGGCTACACCCATTCGCCTGATCATAAGCATGGGGCAGTCGTCGCGATGCTGGATCCGACAAAAGTAAAAAAAGCGATCGACGGCATGCGAGCGCTTACTGCGGACTTCAATGCTGACGCAAATTCTCCGATGCAAGACTTTGTGCTAGTCGGCGAACCCGTTTTGGTGGAAGAAGCCTTCGATCTGATTGAACGGGATGGGAAGTGGCTGGCGACGTTGACGGTGATTCTGTTGTCGCTCGTTGTTTCATTTTCACTGTTGGATCTACGTTTCGTCCTGTTATCGATTATTGTGATCACTTGGTCCGTCACAATCACCAAAGCATTGATGCAAACCTTTGGCCTGGAATTGTCATTGGTGTCCACCATCCTGACGGCAATCGTGACAGTGATCACGGTAACGTCCGTGTTGCATCTGGGTGTCCGTTACCGCGTTATTCGACGACGTGGTGGTTCGCCTGTTCACGCAACGTTGGTGGCAGTTTCCTTGTTGGCGATGCCAATCCTTTGGACCTGCTTGACCGACGCGGCTGGCTTTGCCGCACTTTCGGTTTCGCGCATTTTGCCAGTCCAGCAATTTGGCTGGATGATCGCGATCGCATCCCTGTCCACACTCGTCGGACTCGCCCTTTGGGCACCCGCCATCATGACGATTGGCTGTCCGGCATGGATTGCGAGATCTACCGGGGCACGTTGGATGGGGCAACTGCGTGGTGGTGTTTTAGAACCGCTGCAAACCAAATTGCGCCGTTCGATTTTGGCAATCGCTAGCGTTTCAGTGCGCAATCCATTGTTGACGATCGTTGCAATTGCCTTGGCGGTCATCGTCGTTGTGGGCGGAATCGGTCGAGCGAAAACTGAAACAAGCTTTTTGAATAACTTTCGCCCGGATAGTGACATCGTTTCTGCTTATAGGCGAGTGGAACAAGAATTCGGTGGCGCTGGAGTATGGGACGTTATCATTGAAGCTCCGCCAGTGGTTTCGTCTAAGTTTTTAAAGCAGGTTCGATCGCTGGAAAAGAAACTTCGTGAGATCGACATCAATGGGATCCGCTTGACGAAAGTTATCAGTCTGGCCGACGCCGACGCAGTGGTCGCTCGATCGGGGTTAATGCGATTGGTGTCGTCAAGAGTTCGCCTTGGCGGGATGCAGGCGATCGTTCCGGTATTTTACAATGCGTTGATGAGCAATCCCGTCGGCGATGATTCCGCGCTGAACACGGCGACCGAATCACGTAAACTTCGCCTAATGCTTCGAAGCCAAGAAGACATCAGTTCAAAGCAGAAAATGGCGTTGATGAAAGAAGTTCGCTCAGTCATTCAGAACAGCGACATCGGTAAGACAGCCCAGGTCACTGGTTATTACGTTTTGATGGCTCGGCTGATCGACCAATTAATCCGCGATGGTTGGCGCTGTTTTGCTGCATCGTCAATTCTCGTCTGGATACTGCTACTTGCTTCGGGGCGATCATTTCTTCGTGCCTCGATCGCGCTTGTAATCAACTTGTTGCCAGCTCTGTTGGTGATTGCAGGCTTGGGGTGGATGGGTGGCAAGATCAACATGGGGTCCGCCATGATTGCTGCGGTATCGATCGGACTGTCGATCGATGGAAGCGTTCACTTTCTGACGTCGTACCGGCGCAAACGCGCGCGAGGCCACGATTCAAACGCGGCCGCCGTCCATGCGGCTGGCAACGTGGGTGCCGTGGGAATGATCATCCAGCGGAGCGTTGTCA
>CAYVAN010000345.1:0-2829 GCA_964449225.1 uncultured Rhodopirellula sp. | reverse complement strand
GGTGGGGATCGATTCGAGGCGGTCGCAGTGTGAAAGTCCTCGGGCCGCCGCATTCGTTATCTCGAGGTCGACGGGTTAGGCGTCACCTCAGCCACGGCATCCGCGGTCGGCCCAAGGATAGGTCATATTTTCATGGGACTGCGTCGGGGGCTACCGCGACGTTTCGTCTTCGATCTGCCTCGCCCCGCCGGACGTTTGGGCTCGCCGCTGTGAAGCTCATCCGCCGGGCGGACCTCGGGGCGTTTGACCTTCAGCCTCACGTTCTCCGGTGGAACCTCCGGTAACAACTTGGTCGAGTCCCAATCGGTTTCGTCCCGCATCATGGCCCAGTTGTGCCCATGCGAAAGAGGGCGATCACGGCGAGCTTCCTGGCCAATGCGATGCCCGCCTTCTTGCGTCGGGTTCGACCGCCGCCGTGGATCCTGGCGAAAGTTAATTTGCTCCTGGCATTGTACCGCGTGCTTGCCCAGGCACACTCCAACAACAGACTGCGAAGCATCCTTGATCCACGCTTGCTGATCCGTCCACTGCGATCGGTCTCACCGGATTGATACTACTTGGGTGTCATCCCCAGATAACTTGAAAGATGACGCGAAGACTTGAAACGATGGGGATCGTCGATCGCCGCGACGAGTGCCTCGGCGGTCTTGCGGCCCACGCAGGGGATCGTCATCACGCGCTGAATGTGAGGATTCTTCTTCGCATAGGTTTCGAGCTTCTTCTCAACGATGTCCATCTGCCGGGTCAGGTCATCGAGTTGTGTTAACTCCAGATCGAGTTCGCCTTGCCAGAGTTCCAGGTCGACACATTCCTCGAGCGGCTTTCGGAACGAGTCGATTCGCTCGCGTCCGAGGCACCACGCTCGCTTGCCGGTGTCGATCTCGATTCCTTGCCCGACGAATAGGGCTCGGATGGCGTTCTTGATTCGATTGATTCGTCCGTCGAGTTTCTTGCGGTACTTCACGAGCATTCGCTGCTGGCGTATCTCGGGGGCGGGAACGTGAGCGGGCGTGAGCGCGTCCATCATCGCCATCTTGGCCAGCTTCAAGGCATCGTCTCGGTCGGTCTTCCGCTTGGTGTTTTTCCAGCACTACGCTTCGTCGTTGGTGCTACAGACGATGGTCTTGATGCCGCGAGCCCGGCAAGCGTCACTGATCCAGCCGCTCGGACCGCACGCTTCCATCACGACGAGATCAGCGTGGTGAGACTGGAGCAAGTGCTCGACGTGGGATTGCTTGGTGGCGATGGTTTCGAAGCGATACTTGCAGTTTTGAGTGTCGTAGAGGCAGCAGACGGCGTTGAACTTGCCAAGGCCCATCGAAAGGATCATCATGAGAGGGCTCCGTGGTCTGGGGTGTCACGTGTGAAAACGATGATTGTGACGTCTCGCAAGAGAACGATCACGGCCTGGTCAGCAGGTCTATCCAGCCGACTCGCCTCAAACCACGGACTTCATGGATTCTTTATCGGGCCTGAAAAGCCACGCTCTGGCTGCCTAATGCTCTTTGATACTTGACCTGCTACAATGTGGGTACGCCGTTTTCCTGGAGACCCCAAATGGTTCGCGCTTCCGACCTTACAGACTTACCGGTAAACGAGAAGCTTCAGCTTATTACTGAACTTTGGGATCAAATAGCGTCTCGCAGGGACACCCCAGTCCTGCCGGACTGGGTCCGAGATGAGTCCAATCGACGATTCGAAGCGATGGACCGCGATCCTGGGGCCTGCTTGACCGCGGAGCAAATGTGGCAGCAGGTAGATGAAACGCGTTGAACGATTTAGCTCGGACTTCCCAGCCGATGTTACGGATGCGCTCTCGCACTACGATGCCATCGCGACTGATCTTGGCAATCGCTTTCGAGATGCATTGAAATCGACACTCGATCAAATTCGTGAACGCCCAGAATCATTTGGCTACACCGAACCACCTACCCGAGGTGCAATGCTTTCTAGGTTCCCGTACGTCGTCGTGTTCCGTGTATCCGAAAACCTGCTCCAATTTGGTGGTGTCTTTCATTCGGCGTCAGACCCATCTCGTTGGCAAGCTCGCATGGGGCCAAGCTGACGGATACCAACGTTTGCAACGGAGCGGCGGTGGTTAGCTTTTTCGTCTGCTTGCGAGTTGTTCGCCGCCGCCCGCTGAACCGTACCGTTACCCGACTAAGCCGTTTTAATGTCTTTCACTATGGCAAACCTTCGCTTCGCATCATTGTGGATTCTCGTCCCGCCCATCTTGCTCTGCATCCTCGATGTTTGCCTGACACTCTACGGACAATCTGACTCCTACTGGGCAGGCAACTATTCCGATGTCAATGAGCTGTCACCATCAGCCAAGTGCTACCTGATGATTCATCCTTTGGCGTTCCTCGGACATGGCTTGATGTGGATGGCGATATTCTGCTCGTTGATTCTCCTCCTCCCGCAGCGTCTCGGCATGATGGCCGCTGTCTGCGTTGTTGTCGGTCACATGACGGGATCGGCTAGCTGGCTCGTTTTTCGGCTTGGTTCCTACCAAGCGTGCGGTTTCCTTTTCATTGCAACCTCGATTCTACTCGTCCTGATGATGGACTACGGCCGCTCCCCTGACGGACGAACCTTCTTTGACTGGTCTTGCCTCGGGCGATACTCTTGGATTCGTTGGATCGGCATCGCTTCGCTAATTGGCTTCCCAATCTATTGGTCACTCATCCCGCACTAATCCATCGAGAATACCGGATAACATTGGCATGCACCAGAGCCGGGCTTGCGGCCGTTTTCAAATGGAACATCAACACTCCCGACCCGGTGATCGGTAACGACTATGAAGTCCTTGGTTTGACCAGAGGCGCC
>CAYVAN010000344.1:0-2870 GCA_964449225.1 uncultured Rhodopirellula sp. | reverse complement strand
GCCTATGCCACTTTTCACCAACAAAAAGCTAATCGCTAATCGCTAACAGCTAAAAGCTCTCATCATGCAATTAACCATCAACCTACCGAAACGCTCCACGCAATTGGCGATTAATCGTCAGCGTTGGGCAGACGTGTTGGCGGATCCGCAATGGTCGGGGCATCCCTATCGAATTGAGCTAAGCGAGGCGGGACAGATCATCATGAGTCCACCACCCAATGGTTGGCACTGTAGTCGGCAGGGGCGAATTCAAGAGTTCTTGATTCGGTTACTTGATGGGCGAACACTCCCTGAGGTTCCCGTTTCAACTGCAGGCGGGGTTCGTGCAGCCGACGCGGGTTGGTACTCCACCGATCGCTACGCCAAGGTTCGCGGACAATTGGCGTTTGAGATCGCACCAGAAATCTGTGTCGAAGTGCTAAGTCCAAACAACACAGCTTCGGAAATAGGATTGAAACGCCAGCTCTACTTCGACGCCGGGGCAAAAGAATGCTGGATCTGCGACCTAGAAGGTCACATGACCTACTACACCGCCGCCGACCCAAACACGCCCAAAACCACTTCCGAGTTATGTCCCAACTTTCCCGCAGAAATCACAGATTGAAAGGAAGCGGTTAGCTGGTAGCGATTAGCTTTCCAACCACCCCGAAAGAAGCTAACAGCTAACAGCTAACAGCGAGTTCCCCTAATACCGACTCATCCCATGACCCGTTCATCTTTCATCCTTCGAAGGAAGGTTCAGGCATTAGGAGAACGAACCTAGAACTGACAGATAGAAACGTGGCATAGGCTTCCAGCCTGTGTTCCATTTCTGCCCGAGAAGACTCACCCACAGGCTAGAAGCCTATGCCACTTTCCACTAACAAAAACCTAACGGCTAATCGCTAACAGCTAATTGCACCCGAAAGGCTACTAACCCATGAACACACCTCACATTCTTCATCCCAGCACAAGCCCGCGTCGCGGCTTTACGTTGGTGGAAATGCTAGTTGTCATCGCCATCATCGGCATCCTAGCAGGCATCGCGATCCCGGCGATCAGCAGTGCATTGACGACGGCAAGGGAAGCTGCTGTTCGACTTGAAATTGATGTCGTTGAACAGGCGTTGGAAGCCTACAAATTACAGTATGGCGCGTATCCGCCTGACTTCTCGTCTTGGCCTGATGTTGAAAGGCACTTCCGCAAGGCGTTTCCAAGTATCGCGGACAGTGAATTGAGATTGTTGGCTCAGTACACATTCTTAAACAATACTTTTCAGCGAGTACCGCTGACTGGGACGGGTGCTAGCGCAAACCAAGACCCTAGATCTACAGCTGGCTTTGCTTACTATCGACAGTGCATGGACCCGGCCGAGGCCCTTGTGTTTTGCTTGGGCGGTTTCAGTTCAGATGCCAAGAAACCATTCACCGGAGAGGGCGGGCCATTGTCGCTAATCCGATCTCCTGGGGCGGCAGTTACCGCAGCCTATGGCTTGTATCAGTACAACACCGAGCGTGACAACGGTTTCATCGATTTGTCTGACCGACTTTCTCTTTTCATTGCCAACCACGATGGGGCACCTAATCCAGCCTTGGCTGTCGCTGGCACTACTGGTGCTTACACGTATTCCAGCGATGAGTATGCAGACACGGCACCCGTCGGTGTTGGGCTCAACGCCGCATCAACTCGGTTGTTGCCTGGCGTGCAATTTTTGGTTGATCCGTTTCCCGTCTACAGCGCAAGCGAAAATTCAGGACCGATCGTTTACTTCAACTCCAAAACCTATCTTGACACCTTTGTGCCGAGCCCAAGCGGTTGGGTTGCTGCCACAGCCGCATTTCACGCTCTAAATATCTACATGCCTCCCGATGGTGAGGTGGATTCAGGTGTCGCCAGACCTTATTTGATCGACCAGGTTGATACAAACGCCGTTGGTTTTCTTTGGGCCAAAGCCGACACCTTTCAACTAATTTCCGCCGGCGCAGACGGAAGCTATGGCGGTAGCGTCTCTGCTGGCACTGGTCCGATTATTTCCGCTACCAACCTTGGAGCAGGTCAGACAACGATTTATCCGAGTGGGCGAACGGCGGATGCAAGCGGAGCGGTCCAGAATGGTGACAAGTACGAAGACTTGGATCACGATTCTGCGGAGATCTACGGTGCGGATAAACCGCAGCTGGATAACATCACTAATTTTTCATCAAGCACTCTGGAAGCAGATCTGCCGTAATGTTTACTCCAGCACAACTACCGAATGCACCTGAGCAGCGGCGAGGCTTTACGCTCGTTGAATTGCTGGTCGTGATCGTCGTTCTGGGGATCATTGCTGGGATGGTTTCGCAGGCGCTTACCGGTGCCAATCGGTCGGCTCAGCAGACGCGGGCGCAGGGGTTCGTCAATCGATTGAATTTGACGGTGCTGCAACTGTATGAACGAGAGGCTAATCGGCGAATTGGCTTCCCTGGGACCGCGTGGTCCGCAGAGTCTGCCAATCAAACGCAGATGATCTGGAAACGGGATTGGCTGCGCGCGATCCTGCCGGACACCATCGCGGATATCCATGCGGGTTCGGGTGGAACCGCGCCGCAAGTGTTTGGCGTTCCATTTTTGTCGACCACGACTCGTGATGTTGTTTCCGATGATCCTCGCTTTGCAGCTTCAGCACGATATCGGCAACGTGTGGAAGCCACCTATACCGCTTTGACGGGCACGCCGCAAACCTGGCCAGCCGCGTTCGCCGCGTGGACTCGCGAACATGAAAGTGCGGAGTGTTTGTATTTGATCTTTGCAAGTAACACGCTCAACGGCCAACCCTTGTTGGCTCAATTGAACGACCGCGATATCGCCGACACTGACGAAGACGGAATGCCTGAGATCGTTGATTCTTGGGG
>CAYVAN010000343.1:0-2920 GCA_964449225.1 uncultured Rhodopirellula sp. | reverse complement strand
TCATTGTTTTTCTACAAGGTTCACGCCAATAATTTTTGACACAACTTATGAAAGGAATAATAGTAATGTCAAATTCATCAAGCCCAGCAGGTAATCTTTTTGGTAATAGTTCTAGTTCTACTGGAAACAGACCTCAACATACTACTGAAGCAGATAATCAAGCTAATAATGACCCTGCTAATAATACACAAATTAACAAGCAAGGTCATACTCCTGATAATTCTGACGCCACAGAACAAAATAACAGCGTCGAAGATATCATGTCCCAATTGACAACAGGGGCTATTTTAATAGATGATGGTAATGCAAATCAGAACAATCAAAATAATAATGCTCAAGTTAAAGAGTACCGCGATGCTGACGGTAATACAATTACTCAAAACCAAAGCATTATTAATGATTTAGCAAGAGAGTATAAAGGTGAAAGTTTATTAAGTGAAGACACTGCAAATAAAATAGCTGAAGGTATGCAAAGCGGTAATCTTACCCCTATTACTGACGCTATTACAGAAGCTTCTAATAACGCTTTTAATCGGGCTGTTAATTCTGTATTAAAGTTAATACCAGAAATTATAAGTGCAAGTGAACAAAGTGTATTAGAAAAAGTTGGACAGCAAAATCAAGTTAAAGATGTTTGGTCACAATTTCTTAATGAATACGAAGGTTACGACCCTAACAACAATTTAGCTAAAGAGGCTGTTATTAATGGTGTAAAAGCTGGTAAACCAAAAGAAGATGTATTTGCGGCTGTAGATATGATTTATGGTAATACTAGAACAAAACCAGAAAGCGACGACTTAATGGATAAGTTTTCACCAGAGGAAGGCAGTAAACCTTTTGATATTCGAAGTGTAATTGGCAGGTAATACTGCCAATTTAAATTAAACCAAAACTATTAACCTAAAAGGAAAAGCATTATGGCTCAAAAAGGTTTATATACTACAATTGATACGCAACCACGCGATATCAAAAAAGGCTTTGAAGGTGCCTTAATGTACTACGAGGCAGCCAACATGGCGCCATTAATGGCTATGATGGGCGCTAAAGCTAATCGTAACTATAATGACGTTCGTATTGAATGGTCAGAAGCACAGCATATTACTGGTGTTAATGGCATTATTGATGCTCATGGCGACCCTAAAGGTTGCGTGCTTAGTTTTGCTGATACTTCATGGGTTACAGAAAACACTTTGTTTTTGGTAATACGTACTGGTGAAATTATTTTTGTTCATTCAGTAGATGGTAATGTCGTCACAGTAGAACGTGGTTTTGGTGATACGGATTGTCTTCCTATTATTGTTAATAGTTCTTCCGATGAAGTAATTCAACGTATTGGTACTGCTTTTGCAGAAGGTTCAGAACGTCCTGACCCTATTAGCTTTTACAACATTAGTAAAGTTAACTATAACCAAATCTTTCGTAATACATGGGCTGTTACAAGAACTGCCGCTCAATTGAACTATTCTAATGGTGATTTAAAACAACGCCTTAAAGAAGAAAGTTTAATGATGCACATGCGTGATATTGAAATGACGATGCTGTTTGGTGTTAAGTCTATTTCTTATCAAGACGCTAAACCACTACGTACTATGGATGGTCTTTATCGTCAAATATGTACTAATATTGCTTGTCCTTATGACGGTGTACTAACAGTACCTATGCTTGATAACTTTATTGAACGTGTTATGGAACACAATATTAAAGGTAAAGCCCAACGACATATTGCTTTCTGTGGCCGTGGTTTCTTGACACTAATAAACCGTATGGCTCGGCTTTCTAATCAATATTACACTGATGGAACTCATGACTTCTTTGGTCAAGTTATTAATAAGTGGAGAACACCTCACGGTGAAATCAACTTAATGGTGCACGATTTGTTGTCAGAAATTCCTGGTTATAGAAACGACTTTATGCTTCTCCACCGTGATACAGTAGAAATTTACTACTTGTATGAAGGTAAAGAAGAACATATGGGCATTCAAGGTAATGACGGTATTGACGCTCACGTTGGCGGTTATATTACTGAAATGACAATGAAGGTTAATATGGAACTAGCTTCTGGTTACATGACTGGTGTTTGTGATGTAGCTGGAGAGAGCCAGCCGTTCTATCTAGTACAGCCTCATGAAAGCTGTCCAAATCCTGGATGCTAATTTCCTGAGTTTTAGCATTCAGTTTCGGAGGTGGTAATGTTTAGTTGTGGCATTACTACCTCCTTTTCACAACTACACAATTAAGGATTTAATAAAATGTTTGATGATAAAAATTTAGGTGAAGCTTTAGAACAAACTAATCGAAGTGAAAGTGGCGTATTAGGTAAAGCTTCTGACCCTTACACTAAAGATGGTGGTAAAGATATCGGCGTAGCTAGTACGACTAGACAAGAAGGTACTGGCGCTGAAACAGGTAAACCTGTTGCTAATATTCCTCATGCTAGTGAAGTTTCTAGTGAAGCTGGACATAAATCGACGCCTATGAATTTAATAACTGATAAAGGCGTTAAAAATCAATTAGAAAATGAAATGCTTAAAACTTTACCTTCTGATACTAAAGTAAGTGATGAAGTAAAAGATTTAATGGAACAAACTTATGAAGATAAAAAAACGGGTTTGACAAAATACAAACTAACCCGCCACTTTGCTCAAACTGGTAATAGACAAGGCGGAGTTATTTATATCCCTGATTTTAATCGCATGGGTGGTGAACGTACTATTAACATTACTTTTGAAAACGGTACTTATTCTACTAATGATAAAAAAATAGTAGATGCTTTACAGTTAGCTATTTCTCGTAAAGCGGGCGCGGCTAGTATGATACAAGAAATCAGCAATGCTCATTATGCTCAAATACTATCTAACGAACGTCACGCTAAGAAAATTCGTGGTATTGGTGGAATGGTTTCTTCTGCTCATTCTAGTCC
>CAYVAN010000342.1:0-2966 GCA_964449225.1 uncultured Rhodopirellula sp. | reverse complement strand
TTTCGCGGCGGATGATTCTAAAGCTCGGTCATTATTGCTCGGGCAGTGTTATTTTGATGGTTGAATAAGTGTTTTACCAGCCGATCAAGCCGGCGCTTACCAATTCATACACACACGATGCACCCACCGTCATGACCGTTTCCTAACAGGTTTGGGATGACGATCATGGATTCAAATTACACCTTCGGCAAGGCACTCGTTATCGATGCTACCCATGTCACGGATTCCGTTCTTGTGCGAGCGGCCCAGAACGGCAACCATCGGGGATTCGATCTGCTTGTTAAGCGTCATCAAGATCGGCTATTCCGATCCGTATTTGCAGTCGTCAGGTCGGCAGCTGTTGCCGAGGACATCACGCAGGACGCTTTCGTACGTGCGTTCGTCAACATCGCTTCCTTTCGGGGAAACAGTCAGTTCTACAGTTGGCTTTTTCGAATCGCCCTGAATTGTCGCCGCAAGTATCTGGGCAGACGAATTCAAAACGTTCCCTTGGAAGCAGCGGTTTCCAACAACATCACTAGCGAGCGGGCAATTGATCAGCCCGACCTGAGGCTCATTCAATCCGAACGTGTTCAGGCAGTGCGTTTGGCGCTTGAGCGGATTGAACCGCGACACCGAGAGATTTTGATTCTTCGTGAATACGAAGGCATGAACTATCAAGCGATCGCAGACTTATTGGGCGTTCCGCTGGGCACCATCCGAAGTCGCATCTCTAGAGCCCGAAAACGACTGCGTCGTGAATTGTTGCAAGTCAACGCGTTATTAGTGTCGTAATCGTCGCGCAGCGTCGGCGATCTTTCACGGTCGTTCGGGTTAACGGTTCATCCGATGCGCATCCTAGACGACATCACGCATTTCCTGATACTTAATCGAAAAACGGGGAACATATTGCGGTTAACTTTCGTCTTACGAGAAGCCGACCATACGGCTTCTGTTTACTCTCGCACGGAGTCTTCTTGATGTTTCGTCCTGGCAACTCAAAATCTCGGCGACGACGAAGGCTTCGCGTCGAAAGTATGGAGTCACGTCAACTGATGGCCGCCGACTTGGGCATCGAGGTGCGGCCAACTGAGACGACGGAGGCATCGATTGCGTCAAGCGTTTCCGCCAGCGCTGCGGACGCTGGGTCGACGCGCGCGACGGCATCGGATTTGGGCCGCGTCGACGGCTCGATCTCTGCTCGTGGACAAGTCAGCTTTCGCGACACGCTGGACGTTTTTCGTTTCGAGCTTCAGCGTGACGCTGCGGTTGATTTGGAATTGACCGGTCTACGACGAAACGCGGACTTGTTTGTCGCCAACGAAGCTGGCCAACTTGTCAATCGTTCCAATAACGGTGGACGATTGACCGAAAGCCTGGACCTAGATCTGAACGCGGGCACTTACTTTGTCGGTGTGCAATCACGATCATTCTGGGGCAGTTCCTATGTACTAAATGTTAACGCCGAATTGGAATCATCTGGCAGCCCTTCGCAGCCGCTCGCCGAGGTCGACTATTTTGGAGGCCGACGCGAATGGAACCTCAACGCGATCGCCGCGCCGGAGGCTTGGGCGGCGGGATTCACCGGCCAGGGCGTTACGATTGCGGTTGTCGATACCGGTGTCGATTTGGATCACCCGGATTTGGTCAGCAATCTGTTCGTCAATCCGGGCGAGATTGCTGGTGACGGAATCGACAACGACGGAAATGGTTTCGTCGACGACATCCACGGTTATGACTTTGCCGGTCGCGATGCCAATCCCGATGACGTGGGCGGTCACGGTACCCACGTCGCTGGCACCATTGCCGCTGGCAACAATGGTTTCGGTGCGACCGGCGTCGCCCCGGACGCCACGATCCTGCCAGTTCGTGTTCTAGGTAACAATGGATCAGGCAGCACCAACGCCGTCGCGGCTGGAATCCGCTACGCTGCTGATCTTGGCGCGGATATCATCAACCTAAGCCTTGGTGGCGGGTACAGTCGAGCGATCGATGCGGCGATCGAATACGCTCGCGGTGTCGGTTCGTTCATCGTCGCTGCTGCGGGGAATGAATCTTCTTCCGTTCCGGGCTTCCCGGCTCGCTTTAGCGCAAGCGACAGTAACGTAATCTCGGTCGGAGCTCACAATTCGGCGAACCAGCTAGCAGGATTCAGCAACGATGTTGGTCGAAGCGGTGCGGTGCAAATTGACGCACCAGGTGTCGGCGTGTTTAGCACTCACGTCGGCGGTCGTTACCGATCACTGAGCGGAACGAGCATGGCAGCGCCTCATGTCGCGGGTGTCGCAGCGCTCGCTCTTTCAGCCAATCCAGACCTGACGCCAGAGCAACTTCGCAGTTTGTTGGTCGGTGGAGCGGTAGATGAAGTGGTTGGTTCCGACGCATTGGGGCGTCTCAATGCTGCAACAACGGTCGCGTACGCATCACGCGGGTTGACTTCGCCACCGATCGAATCAGTCGGCGTCCGCCAAAGCGGTGGATCGCGGATTGCTTCGAGCCGATTCTATCGCACAACCGCGATTGAGGATGGAACGACGGAATTTACGACCGCGCCAGCCGAAGTCAACGATGACGTCGAAGCTCGCAGCGATCTAGTGTTCTCGGAAGTTGCAGCGATCCAGACAGATACGCCAACAAAGTTGGTTTCCACGAAGGAAAATCAGGACAACTCATTCACGGTCCGTGACGACTACTTCGCTCAAACGGAAGAGGTCGCGGCAACGAGCGACCGAGGCGATGACGCTTTGTTTGAGTTATTGTCAAACGTGAATACGCGTATCGCGTAGAGTTCAATTTGTGATAGCTTTTATGGCGATCGTATTTCCGATCTTCTTTACAATGCGGTCGTCACAGGAAAGCGGACCATGCGGCCACTCGAACACCGAAACGCGCGATTCATCTATTTGCTGACATGCTTCACTTTGATCGTGTCAGCCGGATCGTTGCAAGCACAGGGCTTTAAAAACTCGATCGCGTCCACCGATTTT
>CAYVAN010000341.1:0-3003 GCA_964449225.1 uncultured Rhodopirellula sp. | reverse complement strand
TCGCAAACCACAGCCGTTGACGGAACCATCAGCGAAATCTACGAGGTGTATCAGAGCGACGACTGTTCGCAAACCACAGCGGGTTGCAGTCATTCCGATCATGCGGCAATGGTGTATCAGAGCGACGACTGTTCGCAAACCACAGCACCCCGTGGCCAAGTGCGACTAGTTCTTGAAGGTGTATCAGAGCGACGACTGTTCGCAAACCACAGCAGCTGATGTCGGGTTTGATCGAGCGGGGCCGGTGTATCAGAGCGACGACTGTTCGCAAACCACAGCCACCAATTGCCAGAGGCTTCTAAGCGCCTTGGTGTATCAGAGCGACGACTGTTCGCAAACCACAGCATTTGCTCGGGGTGTTGTCGTTTCTCCTTTGGTGTATCAGAGCGACGACTGTTCGCAAACCAAATCACGCGGCGATGGATAAAGAAATTGCCATCGGACCGTAGCAATCCCTTGAGAATTTCCATAATGCTGGCGCCCTCGTGCAACCGTGTCCACGACATATCCAGGCGTACTAGTTGGCCACACAATAAAGAAACGCCGCGTGAATTGCTTCACGCGGCGTTTTCATTCTAACTTTTGAACACGCTGGTTTCTATCTTAGAAACGTGTTTGGTACTGCATGTAAAAGAAATCTGCATCGGCGTCGGTGGGGACACCGGCAGTGGTTTCGTAGTACTCACCAGCGTTGAAGTGCGAGTAACCAATCAGCATGCTGTTGCGTGCATCAAGATTGATATTGAACAGAACGTCAACTTCCTGGCCAAGTTCACGATCGCCTGCCGCATTAGCCGCGTTGAAGGGACTCAACGTTACATTGTAAGGCGTGGTGGCTTCGTCCAAGAAGAAGTGGTGAGCCCAGACGATCAGCTTAACCTTCGGGCTGATGAACGGCGTGATGAACTGAACGTTGATGTCGTGCAGGTTACGACGACCGAACAAATCCATGAAACCATTGTACTTGTGAGCCAATGGGAACAAATGGTTGAATCCGTCATCACCAGGAGAGAACGGTGCGCTGTCCGCACCGGAAGCATAATCGTACCAACCCCAAATGGTCGGCTTCCAATCACCCAGATTCACTTGTCGCCCAAGCCCAGCGGCAACAAAACCCGCTCCATGATCGCTTCCGTCGCTGTTGGTGCCAAATTGAGATGCGGCTTCAAAGTCATAAAGGACTCCGCCTTCGGACTTGCCGGAGATTCTTGATCCCACGGTGTGAAAATCAAAGTCGGCAACGTCGTTGACCAAACCCAGGTAATAAGCTTCAACGGTACCCAACTTGGTTTTCGAGTTCGTGGCGTAGACACCAAAGAAGTCGATATCCTCGTTCGCATCGTCAACCTGGCTACGAGTCGCATTTGATCGAGTCACGGGATTCGTAAAGAATCCATCGACTGCCCAGTCATCGCCTTGGTAAGTCCCGCTAACACCTTGGAACGTGCGCCGCGTATTGGCCCAATCCAACGGCGAAACCAATCGCTGTGCACCAAACAGAAGTTCTTGGCGACCGACGCGAACCGATAGGTTATCGGTCAGCTGCGTTTCCAGAAACAGGTTCTGGATCTCACCACGATTGACTTCGATCGGTCGAAAAAGGAACGACTCATTCGAACCCGAGCTCGAATCGGCATACAAATACTCGCCGTAAACACGGAAGTAATCATTGATACGAAGGTTGCTGAACAGGCGATAGCGAGTCAAGAAGAACTCGTCATCAATGCCGGTCAAGCCAAGTCCACGGTGATTGTTCTCGCTATGAAAGCGAACTCGTGCTTCACCGCCAATATCGAGCTTGCCGCCGTACAGACCCTTTAACGAATCGCCGATGTGCGATGGCCCATCGTAACACTTGTCGTTTAGGTAACTAAAGTCATTCTTGAAGAAGAGCCCTTTGTAGGCTCCCTTCATCTTCGCCATTGCGGCTTCTTTTTTTTCCTTGGTGCAACAGGTGCTGTTACAGCAACTGCATGGTGCCGCTTCCATCGGGATTGGTTCGTAAACCGGAGCAGATTCAACCGGAGCAGATTCCTTGATCGGAGCTGGCATGGCAGCGGGTGCGGCGACAGAATGAGTCTCCGCAGTAGCGGTTCCCTCCAGCGTTGGATAGGAATCCTGTAGAGGTGCGTAGTTGCTGGTTTGTTGAACAAGTTCGCCAACGTTCAAATCAACAACCTGAGCATCGTCCAACTGCGTTTCAGCGAGAACGACACCAGTGGTAAAGAAACCGGAAAGAAGCGAAACAGCGAAAGCTCTTCGCCGTGAGATTGTGCGTGCAGTCATATTTGAGGATCCTTCCTCGTCAGCGAGGCCTAGGTGAGAGTTAAGCAAATTTCAAATCAGCTTTTGATCGAGTACGAAATGCTATTCATGCTGAACCTACTCCGCCTACTTCATCAGCCTTCATCCGCACCGATTTGTCCAGATGTGGGAACGCCCCCATTTCCGGCATAACAGGCAGTGCTCCGTTGAGGTATCGGTGCATCGCCCGAATGACTGCACAATTGTCGAAGCAGCGAACGAACCGGCATGACCGGCAAAGTTTAACACTCGGTTGCCCGACTGCTTCGCATGCCATACACATGCATGCTTCAGAAAAGAACAAGCAAATTCTTAATCACACCGCATCAAATCGAACGAGTTCCAAACGAACAAGTTCCAAATGCAGGCAACGCCACGGTTGGCGGAGCTCTGCTATGGACGCCCGAACGAAGGGCTAGGTGACTATTTCACCGATGAAGTAAAAGCTACCTGGACGGAAACCCACGTCACGATTTCCAATCGTCATGACCGCAGCCGGTCCCCTGGGCAATGTCGCTCGGCACTACGAACCGAGCGACAATGGCGAACGCCCCAAAGTGAAAACTGACTTGCACTGAGACTAGTCATCAATCTACGGGCACCACTCAGGGCCGATCACTTTTTCAATTTGGGGTGATCGTCAACAATCGCCGAAGCTCTACGCGAGCTTCGCTACGGCGATACGGTCTCCAGCTTGAA
>CAYVAN010000340.1:0-3008 GCA_964449225.1 uncultured Rhodopirellula sp. | reverse complement strand
GTCCAGCAACATGACCATCGGCGAACTTGGTTCCGCTGCTGAAGAAATTGGCAAGGTCATCGAAGTCATTCAAGACATCGCTGAACAAACCAACCTGTTGGCTCTTAACGCCACGATCGAAGCGGCTCGGGCCGGTGACGCAGGCAAGGGCTTTGCCGTTGTCGCGACTGAGGTCAAAGAACTTGCACGTCAAACCGCAGGTGCTACGGAAGATATCCGTAATCGGATTCAAATCATCCAAGGCTCGACGACCGAAGCGGTTCGTTCGATCAAGGAAGTTGGCGACGTCATCGAAGAGGTCAATCAAACCTCGGGCACGATCGCTTCTGCTGTCGAAGAGCAAAGCATCCTGACGCAAGGAATTGCCGAAAACATCAACGAAACCGCTCAGCAAACTTCTGCTGTTGCTTCCGGTGTCGCTGAATCGGCAACCGCATGCGACGACGTGGCAAGAAGTATCGGTAGTGTCGATGAAGCCTCTCGCAAAACTGCGGCAGGTGCCACCGAGACACAGTCGATCGGCGATTCGCTTTCGAGCCTATCCGAAGAACTGGCCGCACTTGTCGGTAAGTTCAAGATCAAAACGGACCTGTCTGGTGGTTCGCGAACCGGAGCACCCATCGCTCCGGCAAGTTCAAATGCCGCTGGATACTCCACCACTTCGGTGTAGTTGGCAGGGATAGAACAAAGAATCGTCGCTCGGTTCACAGAACCGAGCGGCGATCGTTGTTCTCTTTGATCAAGATTTAGACGTGAATGCTGCGGGTTAGACCTCAGCGACAGACTTAGCGAAAGGAATCGGAGCTGGTGCCACACGGCACATTCTCCACCAAACGCAGTGATTTATTTCGGAACCCCTCCAAGGTGACGATGCCAGCTTGGCGTCCGCTCTTTTACTTTGGCCCGAAAATTTGCCAATACAATCTCTAGATGGAACTGATTTGATGCGTGTTTTAGTGGTCGATGATTCGACGCTATTTCGAAAAGTGGTTCGAGATACTCTTGCAACCATCCCCGGCATTGAAGTTGTGGGTGTTGCGGCCAATGGAAAATTGGCTTTGGAAAAAATTGAACAGTTGCGTCCCGATCTGGTAACGCTTGACATCGAAATGCCGGAACTGGATGGCCTGGGCGTTTTGCGCCAGCTAAAGGGCCAGCCATGGGCACCGGGGGCGATCATGTTGAGCGCCCTGACCGAGAAGGGTGCGAAGATGACAAACGAGGCTCTTGCATTAGGAGCATTCGATTTCATTTTGAAACCCAATGGGACGACCCTAGCAGAGAACTCCGAGCAGTTGATCAGGGAGCTTTCGCCGCGGGTTTCTGCGTATCAAGCCAGCCGACGTCGAAGCCAACGGGGGCTTGAAAAGCAACCGGTGATGAACGCGTCTGTTGGGACGTCGTTCCCGCCGTCCGCGGGCGCTCCCCAGGTCTGTCTGATTGGTATTTCAACGGGCGGCCCAGCGGCGCTGACCAAGTTGCTGCCGTTATTCGATGCAGGCTATCCGCTTCCCATCGTCATTGTGCAGCATATGCCTGCGGTCTTCACACGAAAGCTGGCAGAGAGTCTTGACGAGAATTGCAAGTTAAAGGTCCAAGAGATTGAAGATGGCATGACCATTCGGCCGGGCAACGTTTACATCGCGCCCGGTGGAATGCAGACACAGGTCGTCAAAGGGTTGCCGCATCCAACCTTAAAAGTAACCAACGATGCACCTGTCAGTCATTGCAAGCCCTCGGTCGACTACACCTTCCGCCATGCGGCGCAGGTGTACCGGGGGAAGACGCTTGCCGTCATCATGACAGGAATGGGAAACGACGGAACGGAAGGCTGTAGGACTTTACGTTCCCTTGGTGCGACGGTGATCGCACAAGACGCCGCGTCCTGCGTTGTTTATGGAATGCCGCGAAATGTTATTGACGCTGGGCTGGCAAATGTCGTATGCCCTCTTGATGACATCGCCGACAAAATTGAAGAACTTACTCGGGGGCAAATACTATGCAGTTAGATCCAAAAGAAATCGATGCCGTTTGCGGCCTCGTCCTTGACCTATGCGGGATCTATCTTGATTCCAGTAAGACTTACCTCATTGAATCTCGCCTTGGCGAAGTCATCAAACGCAATGGGTTCAAGAGTTATCGCGAAGCTGTTGACCGTGTTAGGCGAACCTCGGATCTGAAGTTAAAGAGTCAGATCATTGACGCGATTACAACCAATGAAACGTTGTTCTTTCGCGACAATTCACCGTTCGAGGCGTTCAAGCACAAAGCTTTGCCCGAAGCGATCGACCAAAAGCAGAATTCGCCGTTCCCAAAACGACTTCGCATTTGGTCAGCCGCAACCAGCACCGGGCAAGAAGCCTACAGCATTGCAATGACCATCTGTGAATTGATTCCCGATGTCGAAACTTGGGACATCCAGGTATTAGCGACCGACATTTCTGATGCCGCGGTTGCCAAGGCAAGCCGAGGACAATACACCGACAACGACATCAAACGCGGAGTTTCGCCGCAATACTTGGATCGATACTTCAACCGCAAGGGTGATGATTGGGTGGTCAGCGATAAGGTGCGTTCGATGATCTCGTTCAAAACGTTCAATTTGCACGACTCGTTTTCAAGCCTTGGCCAATTCGACATGATTTTCTGTCGAAACGTTGCGATCTACTTTACACCAGAAGCTCGCAAATCACTGTTCAACCGATTGATCGCCCAGATGCCCGCCTATGGTTATCTGTTCGTTGGGTCAGCTGAGTTGCTGAACAAAATCGGTCCGCAATTTGTCGCGCAAAATCATTGCGGTTCGGTTTTCTACCAACCCAACCTGCCAGTCGTATCGCCAGCATAGGGCAGCGGACAGCAAACTTGCTGTCCGCAGTCGATCGTTGGAATTGAGAGTGCGTATACCGAATGAAGGGCAAATCAGTTTTTTAAGCTGGGGTATCGTCAGTAGGATAGGGGTAGGGAAGTCCGGTTGAGCCGGACTCCCCTCCCTCCGAACCGTGCGT
>CAYVAN010000339.1:0-3009 GCA_964449225.1 uncultured Rhodopirellula sp. | reverse complement strand
CGGAGAGCCGAGCGACAATGGGGAACACTCCAAAGTGAAAAAGTGATTGGCCCTGTGCAGTTTGATTCCATCCCTTTGCGAGTGCCCCTAAAAGGTTTCCTGGTAATGGCAAGGTTTCTTGGTAATGGTTTTGGGGGTTCTTGCGTCTTACTGAGACATGTCTAGAAATTCCTTTCGTGCGGGGCAAGCCCTGGTGACTGATTCGGGTTACAATCTCGCCTTTCGATTGGTATTCGTTGAGTCTCCCCCACCTTCTTTAGCGGGTCACAGGAAGCAGAAATAGTGGATTCATCTACGCTCATAAAGATGATTTTCGAGCTTGTCGGGGGGCTCGGTATTTTCTTGCTTGGTATGAAGCACATGTCCGATGGGATGCAGGCGGTTGCTGGAAACACCCTAAGACGACTGATCGGGGCGGTTACCAACCATCGAATTTTTGCAACTACCGTGGGCGTAATTGTGACGTGCGTTGTGCAGTCAAGTTCGATCACGACGGTGATGGTTGTTGGGTTTGTTAACAGCGGCGTAATGGAGTTGTCCCAGGCAGTCGGTGTCATCATGGGGGCCAACGTGGGAACGACGATCACCGGTTGGATTCTAGTGTTGAAGGTGGGTAAGTACGGACTTCCGCTGCTGGGTTTCGCTGCATTCACGTATCTTTTTACGAGAAACGAACGGTGGCGTTACTGGGCGATGTTCTTGATGGGGATTGGCATGGTCTTCTTTGGACTGGAGGTCATGAAGGACGCCTGTTCGATCATCAAAGAGATGCCTAATTTTGAAGCCTGGTTTGCCAGATTCCAGGCCGATAACTATGTCGGTGTTCTGAAGTGTGCGCTGGTCGGTTGCATCCTGACGACATTGGTTCAATCATCGTCGGCGACGCTGGGAATCACGATCTCGTTGGCGACGCAGGGCGTGATTTCTTACCCCACGGCGGCGGCATTGATATTGGGCGAAAATATAGGCACCACGATCACGGCGTTCTTGGCTTCGCTGGGAACCACCACCAACGCGCGACGTGCAGCCTATTTTCACGTCATCTTCAATTTGGTCGGCGTGTTCTGGATCACATTAATTTTTCAATGGTACATCCAATTCATCCAGAACATTGTTGGCTTGGATGTCAACGAGGCCGTTGTTGTCGACGGTAACCAGACCTATCCAAACACCGTGGCGGCGATCGCAGCGACGCATAGCGTGTTCAATGTTTGCAATACGCTGCTCTTTATGCCATTCGTGACGCCGATTGTTCGTTTCCTTGATAAAGCAGTTCCTTCGCTGCCTTACAAAGAGAAATCGCGTTTGACGGATTTGGATGTCCGAATTCTGGAAACACCACTGCTGGCGATCGAACAGTCGCGTAAAGAGATCATCAAGATGGGCGATGGTTGTTTGAAAATGCTTGATTGGCATTTGGAACTCATGCTCGCCAGCGATCCCGACAAACGGTTAGGTGATCGTCTAAAGCAACGTGAATGTGTCCTTGATTCGGTTCAAGAGGAAGTCGCCGATTTTGTGACCAAATTACTCTCTGGTAACGTCTCGCACGCGACCGCCGAAGAAGGGCGTCGTCAATTGCGATTAGCCGACGAATACGAATCAATCAGCGACTACATCGTTAATCTGGATAAATTTGATCGCAAATTACGACGCGATGGCTTCCGTTTTACAGAGTCGCAAAGAACAGATTTAAAGACGCTAAACCGTCACATACATACCTACGTGACAGAGATTCACGAAGCTTTGGTCACATCAAATCCAAACGTTCTTAATAGCACCGAAGCGAGCGGTAAGCGAATTCGTGATGAGGTGAAAGGATTGCGTCGAAAGCACTTAGAAGAGCTGTCCGCTGGTGAGACTCCGCCAGTAGTCAACATGGCGTTCTTGGCTACCTTGAATGCCTATATCCGCGTTCGAGACCACGCACGCAATATCGCTGAAACGATTTAAGGGAAGTGGTCCAGTCGCTTTCAGTTAAAAAACAATCGACTTGGCGATATCGCGATTAGTGTGTTGCGCACAACACCTTTCCCGTGCGGTCCATTGTCATTGGATTTCCCGACATTGGGCAGACGGGAAGCGATCCGTCCCAATACTCGGACGTTACAAGCTCTCGCATGTCTGTTGATGGCAGGGCTCGGTTAAGTCGCTGGTATCGGTCAACTTCGTTTTGAAGCATCTGACGAGTTAATTCACAAGCACGATCTTGGCCACCCGTTCCGGCGGTTCGCACATGTCGCAGGCCCATAAAGCCGACGATGCCGATAAGCACCACCGCAGCAATGATTTCGATCAACGTAAATGCGATTCGACGGTCATGAACTTTTTTTGTTGTGTTGATCATTCCAATACCTCGAACATGTGAAACATGGGCGTGTAGATCGATAGCACAATGCCTCCGATGGCGACCGCCAATCCAATCGTCAATGTCGGTTCTAACAAACCGACGCTTGCGTCAATGCGAGTTTCTAACCGCTCCCGAAGGTGCTCGCAGGTACCTCGCATTGCTTTGGGGAAGTCGCCCGACTGTTCGCCGACGCCCACCAATTGGCAGAGCGTCGCTGGGAAGAATCGTTCATGCTTAGCGAGTTCGTCGCTGAGTTTTTCACCGCGAAGAACGCTTCGATTGACGGATTCGACCGTCGCCCGAACTTCGCGATTACGAACACACTCGGCGGCAACACCAACCGCTTCAACGGGTGTATAGCCGCATTCGACCATTGATGAAATCGCTTCGGCGAATTGCAGCACCGCAATGTCACGCAGCCAAGGTCCTACCAGTGGTAACTTCAACAAAAACTTGTCTAGCTTGCGGGAGATGCTAGGTCTCGATCTCGCCGCGACCCAAGCACCGATGAGTGCAGCGGCCATGGGAAAGACGAGCCATCCCCAACCAATCACCATCCGACTGATGCCGGTAACGATTTTGGTAACCGTCGGCAGATCGACTCCGCTGCCGGAATAGACTACTTCGAATTCGGGAACCACCACGACGCACATGAACAC
>CAYVAN010000338.1:0-3042 GCA_964449225.1 uncultured Rhodopirellula sp. | reverse complement strand
TCAAACTGGGGTGCCCATTAGCGGAGCGAGCCGCCCAGTGCCTGATTTACCGGATGGCTCGCGCCATTCCGCTAGATGGTAAGGTGTCCATCTTCAAAAACTGAGTTGCCCTACGTTTTCACCAGACAGGCGATCAAGATTTCCTATTACCACTGGGACATTTCCATAAAAAAACCCAAGCTGGGGGAAACATGGCTTCCCCCAAACCTGGGAACTAAGTTTAGACGCAAATAATCGGAAGGATTACAGCTCTTCGTCGATCACCTCTTTAATTGCCCGAGTCCCAAGTCGGCCCCAAAGCCCATAGGGACTTTCTGAACCTGCGGGCAAAGCTCCTGCAACCGTTGCAACAGCGGGGCTGCTTGAGTTACCGGCATCGATGGAAGAAGTGATAAACTTCACCGCACCATCCCCCATTAACACATGAGCACCACCCTGGTGATGGCTGCTTGCTGATGAAATCACGTCAGTCCAGCCGTTGGACTGCATGCTACAGCTCTCGGAGTTGGGAGGGAGGATCGTAAAGAAACCAGTGAACACCGCCCAAGATGACATCCACTTCGCTCCACGGCGTCTGTCGATGACGGTTTCGACGGTGATCGGCGAGGGTAAAGCCCCGGTGTTCCAGAACGTTGGACGCAATGGATCGAGAGCAGGCCGACAAGCCAACGCATAACCAACCGAGTCGAATGTAACGCCATTGGCAAGCGCAGGTGTGGAGCGGGCATCGTTGTCCCCTAGGTCTGTGACCGTTTCACCGCAATGGATCGTGTTTGACAGACCGTCAAGATTATCGCGGAATTTGGTCGCTTTCCGCCAGACAAAAGCACCACGTGCCGCAGTACTTGTCGCACGTGGCTGCCAAGAATAGGTCTCCCCAAACTCATTCGACGCGCCACCCCAAAACCAGTTGTGCCCCTCAACCGAATCGCCGTAACACGCCACGTAGTTGGTGCGGCCAAAGCTAGGAAGCCCTTGGCCTGGATCGCTTGGACAGCGAAAGGAAACGACTTCGGTGAGAGCAGGAGTGTAGCTGCTGATCTCGTCAATTCTTGCTGCGGGACTTGGCCCCATCGCTTGCCAAACGTCTCCGTTCTCAGCAAGGAACGTATTACTAATCTGCTCCCACAATGCCTGTTGCTCGACGAATGGCGTAATGCCCGCCAGGAAACTCAGACTGAGGAAGCTATTGCCGCCGGGTGATGCAGCAGTCGTCCCAGGAGCCACGCCCCACCTATTCGGGCCGGACATGACGGAATGAGTACCCGAGCCTTGCACCGGCATTTGGTTAAATGCCGAATGGTAATTGTGAATCGCCAGACCAATCTGCTTGAAGTTGTTGCTACAACTCATGCGGCGCGCGGCTTCACGAGCGGCTTGAACGGCAGGCAGTAACAAACCCACAAGCACACCAATAATTGCAATGACCACCAGCAATTCAACCAATGTGAATGCGACTCGATGATCCGACGTTTGCCTTGAACGTCTTTCGCGATGACTACTTCTAAACATTTTGAAAACCCCATTAAACTAAAGAAAAAAAAACAGCCAACAAATAGGAATCCACTAAACGTGCGATCAACCATTGGCTAACACAAAACCGACGCCCTGAAAGCGCAAATCAACGTAAAAACCAGTATTAATTCAATCAACGTTGCGGACGGGGACCGGCACTCATTTCCCCCATCGAATCACCCAATTTTTCCTTGTTCTCCTCATAAAAAGCATCAACCTCATCCTGGGTCGCCACCTCTCTGGTATTACTCTCTTCGCAGCCAGCAAGTGTTGCTGTGCAAACTAAGACGAGTAGGGGAAACAGTAAAACCTTGTCTTTTGCCATTGGGCTACCTTTCACGAACGGTGACAAATAAAAAAACAAAAAGTACGGGTGAACAGAGCGAAGAGAACGCCCAAGGTCGATCGATCTTAAGCATCACTCCGTTCAATAAGCATCTATCTGTTTGTCGACGTGGGACGCTAATGCTGACGCAGTTAGTGAACAAACCATAAAGTTCTCCCTCAACCAAGCAGCTTACTGGATCTAAATTTCGAGCACGATCCAGACACAAGAATGAGTTCCAAACTCGAACGAAAGAATCCGCGACCGCCTTCAAAAGAGCGATCGATCGCAAGGCCAGTAACGGCCCGCATATCACATGATGTCTTCCAACTTTATGGCAATTCACTGATAACGAACCAACATAGCGACGCATTACGCTGCCACGCTAATGGACTCCCACTGCAAATCAATTCATGCAGGAAAATCGCTTCAACTTGGCAACGGGTGCTCTATCATCACCCGAAACGGGCTATGAACCTTATCACACTAGTATATGCCTGCTCAAAAGCACTTCTTGACACCCCGAAGCGCCAGGACTTCACTTTGCGCATAACACCTCTTGAAAAATTGAAGCTGCCTACACAATGTTGTTCGTGGAGCGGTACATTTCCAACTTCACTGATACGAGATCGGATCAGTGGAAGACAGCATCGTTTTTTAACAACGACGAAACCAAAGAAGCACAAAAGGTTTACGAAACACACGAGCACGCTACACGCGGTACGTCGGACTACATCAAGCGTTTCTCACTCTGATCGTTAGCATTTGTCGCTGGACGACCAATCGACATCGAGCAAGTTATCAACGCTCCCTTGATCATCAGTGAATCCTGATCGCCAGGACTCGCTATCCATCTTTCCATTAAGATCAGTCCACTGCCAACTTTCTGTGGGCGAGTCAGCAGGGCAACGCAGTTGTTGAATTTGGGATGTCGTCAGTAGGTAGTGATCGCCGCGCAGGCGTTCGGTTTCCCTGCAACCACCGAAGCTCTGCGCGAGCTTCGCTACGGCGACACGGTCCCCAGTTTGAAAAACTGATTTGCCCTGGGCAAGCCCAGGCTATCACAGCAGAGGTGGAGCTGGGGCAGGTGCAGGTGCAGGAGCAGGAGCTGGTGCAGGTGGTGGAGCTGGAGCGGGTGCAGGAGCTGGAGCAGGAGCAGGAGCTGGAGCTGGAGCAGGAGGAGGAGGTGGTGCTGCTGCGGG
>CAYVAN010000337.1:0-3091 GCA_964449225.1 uncultured Rhodopirellula sp. | reverse complement strand
TCTTCGGCCATGCTCGTTACAAGCCCTCGAAAGAAATCCATTTGCGAATCGTTGTTGACCTGACGTTTCTCTGAATCAACTGATTCTTCCAGTGATTGAATTAGCGTTTGATCCAACCACTGTTGGTCTGTCTTTGTCGATGGTTCAATGACCTGAACCTGCGGTAATTCAGTTGGGGAACTTTGGAGGACCGACGTTTCGTGAACGTTATCGATGGACGGAGTTTGCTGAACAAACTGGATGCTATTGTTGGATTGATCCTGCACTGCCCTGGCACCGGATTGTTGCAGCAACACTCCCATCGCCCGTTGCAACTGCACCACTGCGACCACGTATTCAGTTTGGGCGGAAACCAATTCACGTTCGGCATCGGTTCGCCGTGACTGCGCGTCCAAAAGAGTTTCCAGCACAAGCCCGACCGATGATCCATCACCCGCCAAGGCTTCCCATCGCCCGGTTAAGATCTCTTCTTCAACGACTGCGGTTTCCAACAGATTTTTCTTAGTTTCCTGGCTTTCGATCGCAGCATTGACGGCGACTAGCGCGATTTCGATTTCGGCTTGCGATTGCTGGACGATTTCTCGCAGTTCCTCGCTACGCAGTTGGTAACGGTGCTGGGCTTCGCGATGACGCGACTTGGCGGCGCGGCGACCATAAGGCAAATCGTATTGCAAACCAGCGGCCAAGCCTGGACCGCCTTGGGTAAATTGGTCGGTCCATGAATTGAAGACGCCGTTGTTACCATTGAGCCCAGCCAAATAGGTTTCGAAGACGGCGGAGAGTTGGGGTTCCAATTCAGCGCGAGTCACACGAATCGAAAGCGCAGCAGCTTCTAACTGGGCGGTGGCGGCTCGAATCTCAGTTCGGTTTTCGATCCCAGTCTGAACTGCGTCTCGTAATTCCCATGTCGATATGGGCATATTTGGCATGTCGGTTGGAATCATTTCCATCCGGCTCATGGCCGTCGTCAATGCTTCGCTTCCAACCAAGACGGCCAATGCCGCTTGCTGCTTCTTGATCTCAGCCCGCAGCCGAACTTCGCGGTCGACCCGCCGTGCGATGCGTCCACGAACCTTAGACAGTTCAATTTCACCAGCATCAAAATCCATCCGCGCCGTCAAGAATGCTTCGATATGCTTGCCACGGTTAAGCAATTCCACGGTCTGTAAATAATGGCATCTCAGTTCATACAAACGCCAATAGGCTGCCACGACTTCGGAAATTCGGTTTTCGACCTGGCCACGCATTTCGTGCCAACTGACGCGGCTATCGATCCGAGCCTGGGTGACCAAGCGTTCGTTGTAGAACTGACCACTTCGTGACATCAATGGCTGGGTCAAACTAAGACTCAACCGCGAATTACCCTGGTCTTCTGGAAGAAAGAACGTGCTGTTGCTGTTTGCCAATCCAAATTCCTGTGAAACATCCAACAGTCCACCACGACGAGTTGTTCGTTGGATGCCACCGCTGGCTGTCAGGTTTTCTTCGATCAATCGTGGCGGTCCCCCCGTGGTCAACGTGTTTCCCACCGGATCGTTGTTACGATTAACGCGAGTGTCAAACAGCACACGGGCGTCGAAGGCCGCATCTTGCTGAACGATTCGTTCGATCGCGACGCTGGCTTGGCTAGCAACGATCTTGATACGAGGGCTATGGTCCAGCGTGTCCAACAAAACAGTGTCCAGACCAAACGCCACCCAGGTCGGTTGATCCAGCAACGATTCACTGGATCGTTGATTCCACCAATGATTGCTGATCGGTCGGATTCCATTGTTGGAATCTTCGATCAATTCGACTGATGGATCTACCAATGACTGTGAACCCAAACGCCCTTGCGCAAAACCGCTTTTTGCGAACGATCCTATCAGCGCAACGCTAGCAGCAAACATTCCAATCCATTGGATTGGAATGCAAATTCGACGTTCATTTCGACGCGAATTCGGGTTCACTGGTTTGTTAAAATATATGGTGGGGACATACAGCGCAGTCTTCAGTGCGAATCTGCGCACAGTTGCCGTCGAAACGGCCGCCTGCTTTCTTGATCATTCGGTCGTCACGGTCGTCACGATGACACCGACTGTGGGGAACATCCGTTGGAACAACTGGATTGCCGGGCACAACCGGTGCGTTCATACCCCCCTCCTTAATCGTCAAAGTCACGCAAACCGGAAAAGCATCGCCTGCTTACGGAATCGGCCCTGCTAAGAGTCGATGCTGACCACGGGGCTCTGTTCTTGCAGCACGCAGACATGAAATTGTCAAGCAGGACTCCCTGAACAATTGTCACTTAGCCGCAATGTTGCTTGGTGATAGCCGAACCTTTGATTTCCAAGGACGGACACGATCGTGGCCAAGAAGACCAAACGAGTATTCGATTTCTACCCGCTAGAGGACCGCGTTCTATTAAGCGGCGAGGGTCTTGATGGTCTCAACGTTGCTGAAGATCCGCAATTGACGGACGCATTGATGGAAGAAGATGCGCCTGCACAAAACAACGAACTGTTGGGCGACCTTGCACCAAGCGGCGAAGCAACAACGCAAGCGTCGAACAACAACGAAGACGATTCGATCGACGCAACCATCGACTCGCCCACCTTCGACCCGGCGCTTCCATTGGAAGTCATCTTTGTTGACGAAGGGGTGGAAGACGCCGAGACTTTGTTAACTGATTTAAGAAGCGATTCGGAAAGCACTCAGTGGCTGATTGTCACGCTTTCGTCGGACGAAGACGGAATCGATCAAATAACGGAAACACTTGCGAACCTTTCGGGGGTCGATGCCATTCACCTGATCAGTCACGGCGATGGCCAGGGAGTGCAACTTGGTAACACACGCTTGGATGTCGATTCGGCACCTTCTTACGCCGGAGACATTGCATCCTGGGGTCACGCACTGGATAGCGATGCGGACCTGTTGATCTATGGCTGTGATCTTGCCAGCACGGAATCGGGTCAAGACTTGATCGACATGCTCGCACTGGTCTGCGACTGTGATGTCGCGGCCAGCGATGACGTGACCGGACATGACGACCTGGGTGGCGACTGGATTTTGGAATACGCCGTCGGTGACATCAACACCGACATCGCGTTCG
>CAYVAN010000336.1:0-3168 GCA_964449225.1 uncultured Rhodopirellula sp. | reverse complement strand
CAATCATGCCCAACGCACCCTGAACTGCGCTTCGCTTGTTCCGGCCTACATCAATGGTCAAAATGTTTTAGAAACCGTTTCCGCGAGTGCAATCATTACGCCTGACAGGTCGTCCTCGGCGTGAATCCTCGGCGTGAATCCGCGTTCCAAGTGCGGCGTTGATGCCCCCCAGGCAAGTCAAACCGCTTATAAAAATATAAAACCTAGGGGTTTTCGTGGGTTAGAATCGAGATTTAACGGCCTAATGCCTTCCACTAAGAAATACTTGCGGCTATTTTGGGGGTTGTTACAGTGCTCATCTGAGCCTGACTCTAGGTCGAGGGTGTGAAAGGGCCCAGCCGCTTCAACCGTAAAAGTTGATCATTTCGGTTCAAAACCCTTTGTCCTAAGAGAACTCATTTTCAATTCACTTAAACAAAGGTTCACAAAATGAAGAGTATCGTCTCTGTTTTTGCCACTTTGCTGGTGCTTACCTGCTTAGCTGGGGAAAGCCGTGCTTCGGTGGTTCAAGAACTTGACTGGGATGCAACTTCGGGATTGCTGGGTGTCACCGCCCTGAACAACAACCCAGGAACATTTTCGGAGGTAACTGGCCTGACCAGTGCATCGTCGATTGATGGATCCACCGGCGTCTTGACCTCCGGCGACGTGTCGCTTGATCCGCAGTTGGGTTTTGGTGCAACGAGTTTGTTCGACGTGGCACTTCCCGCTGGTTTCACCGCTTGGGATTCGCTGGATATTCGAGTGCGTCACCTAAACGGCAATCCGGGCGACGCTGGCGTTGCAGCAATCCCCTACAACAATAGCGGAACCCTGCTTTTCGCGCGCGTCGATAACTCCGACACAATCGTTCAAGGCAGCACTACGAATGCCCCTGGTTCTCTGTTGACCAGTGTTGCCGAACCGAACGGCGAATGGATTGTCCTAAGTTACGACTTCAGTGGTGTTGCACCCACTTCGACCGTTGGTCTAGGACGCTACGATCCCTTTGGTAACAACGCTGCAGGTAACTTTGAAGTCGACTTCGTTCGCCTGACAGGCGTAGTTGCGATTCCAGAGCCATGCTCCGCTTTGCTTCTGGGTACGACGGGTTGCGGCTTGGCATTTGTTCGTCGTCGTCGACCTTCCAAAGCCTAGGCATCGCTAACCGTCTGCGAAACAAACAGTGCATTGTTCACCTTGGTGTCAATGCACTGTTTTCAATGGTACGGCTTGATGACGCATCAGTCGTTCGTTAACGATTACCCCTTAGAAGAAAGCGAATCATTTTGCGAAACTTCTTAACATCTTTTACCTTCGTCTTGGTCGCGTTGGTTCCATTTTTATTGGGATGTGGTTCGGATGCAGCTCAGGAAGCAGCATCAGAGGATCAAATCGAAGAGTACATAAAACAGAATCCCGATATTGAACCGACTGAATTCATGAACGATTCGGAACTCTAAAGATTCCGGTCCACTTTGTTGGTGATTTACAAGACTGATGGATTATTAAATCGAGTGACATGCATCTGTCATCTGCTGCTTTCTAGCGGATGGTAAATTTGTAACGTCTGGTGTTACGCGAAATTTCGCAAAAGCCAGACCTTTGCGATATTGGCTTGGCTTCATTTTTATGGTTGGCCTTTGATTTGCATCATGCTGACCATCTGAAGCTGACAAATTGATTAGGCGTTTTTCAGAGTAAAATTCTTTCTTAGAAGCCTCGGACGCAATGCATTGTTTTAGGGTTTGCACCGAGATCCTTTTCATAATTTGATCGTTTGTTGTATTTTTTGGAGATGGAATCATGAATTCACCGGGATTGAACCGGCGAGCGTTTACGTTGGTAGAATTATTGGTGGTCATTGCGATCATCGGTGTATTGGTTGGACTTTTGCTGCCAGCTGTCCAAGCCGCAAGAGAAGCTGCACGACGAATGAGTTGCAGCAACAATTTCAAACAAATTGGACTGGGCATCCACAATTATCACTCTGCTTTTAAGATGCTACCGAAGCAAATGGGTGGAACAGGCGATGACATCGGTGGCGTCGTAGCTGAAGCCACATCGCTGGCGGATGTCCCAAGATCCAGCAATCGTGCCGAAGCAAGCTTTTTGGTTGGATTGACCCCATTCATTGAACAACAGGCACTCTGGGAACAAATCAGTAACCCGTTCATGCGTCCGGGCGGGACTGAGATTTTTCCGGCAATGGGCCCTGGACCACGTCGAACGATCACAGACCATGGTGTCGCTCGCTACGCCCCCTGGTTGACCGAAGTACCAACCTTTCGCTGCCCCAGTGATCCAGGTGTGGGATTGCCCGCATCGGGACGCACCAACTACGCGGCTTGTCTTGGTGACTCAATGCTTTGGTGCCACTACGGTGGGCATGACGATCGTGGCTTGCCAGCCAGCAGCGGCTTTATCGAAATTGCCAGGTCGTCTTGCCGAGGCATGTTTTGGCCACGCAAGTTCATGGGCTTTCGCGATGCATTAGATGGTTTGTCCAACACGATCTGTGCGGGTGAGATCTGCACGGACCTGGGTGATCGCGACAAGCGAACCAGCGTTGGCGCGTATCCGGCGGAACGATCGGCGGCCGGTGCAGCAGTTGGTTGCTTACCATCTGTCGACCCGCTTCGGCCGCTCTTCTGGCGACCTGACGGCGAATTCGTCGCACCGGCGACGGGCATCAGCGGAAACAGCGAGGAACGACGCGGGTTTAAATGGGCGTTCGGGCGTCCTTGCTTCACAGGGATGAACACGATTCGTCCACCCAACGCCGAAGTGTGCGCTGGAAATATCTTTTTTGACGGGATGTTTCCACCCAGTAGCCGACACCAAGGCGGCGTTCATATTCTGATGGGTGACGGGGCGGTGAGGTTCGTTACGGACTCCATCGAAGCGGGTAACCAGAATAGCCCTCAGCCTCGCATTGGTGGTGAAGCAAGTGGATTTCTGGAACCAGGCACTGGCAGCCCGTTTGGGCTATGGGGATCACTCGGGACGCGTGCGTCTAGCGAAATCATCCAGGAAGAGTTTTAATCGAGGCGAGTGGTGCGTTAATTCCTCTGGTAAAGGCTTTCACTGATAACAGTGAAAGCCTCAATGGATTCAAGACTCATTTCGAAGGGATGTCTTCCAGGCAACATCAGCAATGGAAGGCGCTCTCGCCGATAGGGGTAGGGA
>CAYVAN010000335.1:0-3200 GCA_964449225.1 uncultured Rhodopirellula sp. | reverse complement strand
GAGCAATCCCCCGGGCCTACTCGACCAGTTCAACGCAGTTCAACGCAGTTCAACGCAGTTCAGGCAGTTCAAAGTAGTTCAGGCAATCCAAAACCGTGCAATGCAATTGCCTGAACTGCGCTTCGTTTGTTCCGGCCTACATCCCCTGACAAATTTGAAAACGCTGTAGAGAGAACCTACGCAGTAAATTACTGCGGTCTTGAGTCCGTCTTCAGCTAGGCAACATCGGCATCAAAGTCGTTGTCCAGCGTCACGCCAAGTCCCTTGAGAACTTCCTGCAATTGGGTGTCCAGCGCATCCAACTGGTCCAATACATCGTCCTGTCGCTGTTCGAGTTCTCGAAGCAGTTGCCCAGGTTCTTGTTCCTCAACTTGATGAGTAGGTGTTGGCGACATTGGCAGGCAGCATCCGTGCGACTGTTAAGAACGGCAAAGAAGGTGATTCACAGCCGTCATCGCAAATTGACAATCAGCAGTTAACCTGCTGGGGTCATCGACCGCCATCATGCGCAAGCCGCAGCGGTCGGTCGGTCGCACTGATCGGTCAAGGCTGACAAGAAATACCGATATTTCGCCCTGTAGCGATGATTTGGAATGCCCGGCTGAAGGCTCGGCGATGTCTGGCCTGGGAATCTTCCCAGGAGTCGCAAGGCGGTTTGTCGGCCCAAAATTGAATTTGCGGTGGGCGATTGGAGTCAAACAAGACGATAAACCGGGAAAAACTGGTCAATTCAGGCAGGGATGCCCATTGCCTCCGGTGTGGGGCTGGCATTAAACTCCCGGTCCAAATTCTGCTGGCAGTCGCACCGAAGTGCATTTCGGCCAGCACGTCCCTTTCAAACCAGGGGAGAATCAATCCAAGATGATTTTAAAACGCGATTCGGAGCAAAGATGGTCAAGTTAGTCGTTCGAGACCGAGAAACGATTCAAGAAGCAGTCCGCCGATTCAGGAAATTGGTCGAGCGAAGCGGCATCAAGAAAGAAATGCGTCGCCGCGAATACTACGAAAAACCCAGTGAAACCAACCGTCGCGCCCGTTTGCGAGCCGAACGCCGCGCCCGCCGCACCCGAATGCTGGCACGGTAAAGAAGCGGTGAGCTGTTAGCGATTAGCCAAACAGGCAACAGCCACACCTGCCAAAGCCAGAAAAAATAACCCAGAAGAAGCACAAGCTGGTCGCTTAAATCCAGCTGCTTTTTCACCAGGGCGATTAGCTCAGTTGGCTAGAGCGCCTCGTTTACACCGAGGATGTCGGGGGTTCGAGTCCCTCATCGCCCATTTCTACGTCCTTTCGTCAAAAGGGCTTACGGCGGATGCGAATGAAGCACCTTCAGTAGCTTTTTGCAGTTACGCTGGGCGTGATGCCCAACAACTTGCCTTGCTCGTCAATCCAGTCGAATAGTTCGGTGTTGAAGTCGAGGCCCGATTCGGATTCATGCCGGTGGTATTCGTCGAGGCGTTCGACAGGGCATTGGCAGATCGCTTTAAGCAGATTGGCGGTGCCGTATGGTGGACCGATGTCCCAATGAAACTAGGTAAACAGATATCGTTGGCCCATCTTGTGCCGAACACCCACAAAGCCACGCTCTTCTTCGTGATAGACACCGAGGTTTAGGCCCGCGAGAATCGACACGGTACAGCCAACCGTGACGACACTCATTAATTGAAATGTCATCTGGATGCTCTCTCATACGTCATCCCCTGTTTCGCGTTCTTCTATTGCTTCGCCAAGTTGAGTCATGAAGTGACCGAGTTCGTCGGCATTGTGAAGCGACTGTTCTTTCCATTGCTCTTCGGTCAGCTCAAACGCTCGCTGGCCAATTCGCTCGACTTCCAGCCGCGTGCTTTGGATCACGACGCGGCCATTCGCGTTGCTGTACCACTCCAAGTACAGACATTTCCGCCATGCGAACGGCGGTTTTTTGCCGGCCATCAAGCGACGAACCAATTCACCGTCAGGGATATCGTGATGTTTGATCATCTGGTCCGCGGTGATATCACCGACGTGGCCAGACTGGTCGAGACTGATGCCGGAGTAGTCGGGCGACGCTTCGTCGTCTCTTCGTTCCGGTTCAACACGGTGGATGTTGAACTTCCAACCGGCTAGATCCGGGTGGCAGTTGCCAGCTAACTTGAGTTGCAATCGCTGGTCGATCCCGTCAAGCTCGAGCCAACCGACCGTCCAGCCGAGCGTGGTGTTGTCGAGCTGGCCAGCTTTCACAATTCGTTCGGGTCGCCACGCCATATAAACCGAGGGTGAAGGGAATTGCGGATGAGGAAGAAGGATATTCTAGCAGTTTGCATTGAGGAGGCGAGATGAAACAACTGAAACGAGGCGTGACGCCAGGACCGTTCATCGAAACCGTTTTTCTCGATCGGACGAAGATTTACGATCCGTCGCACTACGCTTTCAACGTTCCGTCGCTGGCGAAGTTTTCCAAGCTCGATTTGCATCCAAAGGTCACGTTCTTTGTCGGTGAGAACGGTTCGGGGAAGTCAACGATGCTCGAAGCAATCGCGATCGTGTGCGGCTTGAACGCGGAAGGCGGCAGCCGCAACATGATGTTTGCCACGCGAGAAAGCCATTCTGATTTGCACAAAGCGTTGAAGATTCGGCGGTACCATGCATTGGTGCCCGACGCTTGGTTCGTGCGTGCCGAAAGTCTGTTCAATGTCGCAACTGAGATCGAGAACCTTGGCGTCAGCGATTCTTATGGCGACAAGTCACTGCACGAACAATCGCACGGTGAAGCGTTCATGACGTTGGTCGAAAACCGCTTCGGCCAAGGGTTGTATTTCCTGGACGAACCGGAGTCGGCGTTGTCTCCGCAGCGGCAACTTGAATTCCTGATCTTGATCGACAGCATCGTCAAGCAGGACTCTCAACTGGTGATCGCCACTCACTCACCGATCATCATGAGCTACCCCGACTCGCAGATCTATTCGTTCAGCGAAGCTGGCATCGAGCCGATCGACTACGAAGAAACCGAACATTATCGAGTCACCAAATCTTTTCTGGCCAACCCACGCCGAATGCTTTCGCATTTACTGGCCAAGGATTAAATCATCAACTTTTGTTATCGCCACAACGCAGTCGAACCAATAAATCGTTCAAGGCTGGCCTTGTCGATGGCAAGTCGGCAAGCGTGCATTCTGCGTGCGAATGTTCCAGCTTTGCGGTCAGCCTTTCGTACTCCGTCT
>CAYVAN010000334.1:0-3208 GCA_964449225.1 uncultured Rhodopirellula sp. | reverse complement strand
AGGCGAGATAGTCTTCATCCTTGAAGAACAGTTTTTGCTTCCCCACCCCACGATTCAAAACGTGGTAAACCATCCCTCCGGGAGCAAAGCGTGCTGTTCTGGGCATGTGATTAACCTATCAAAATGTAGCGAATCGTCAAGAAATGGACCTGTCCCCGTTTCTGTTCCCCCGTTTCTGTTCTGTCCCCGTTTCTGTTCCGTTGTTAAACGCGTGAACAACGTGTGAAGGTTTCCTGGTTATGCCGATTGCGATGGTGGGGATGACACATTTCTAACGGACGATTGGGAATACCGGAATTTAACGACTGTGCCGTCCGAATGAAGGTTTACCAGGCTCGTTCGTAGGGTAAGACAGTTGTTTCAAGCACTTTTTGTCAGACCGCTTAGCCGTTTTAACGTTAGTGGTGCTTCAAAGCAAAAAGTTGGGATCGACACCGGACGGCTCGCGCCATTCCGCTAATAGCCAATGAATAAGCGGTAGGGCGGAAGCCGTCCGATTTTTCGGTCCCTGGTATTTACTGCTGACGCACTACTAGCACGGGTGCCAGCAATGACACCGTAAACACGCGGGCTGTCGCCCTAACGGCCAATGAACTTGGCGCTGTCCAGTTATCGTGTCGCGATTGCGCCGCACGCTAAGAACAAAAGCCTGCCTAAACTTCTAAACTGACGCATCCAACTTTTTTGCAAAGCCGCTTTAATGCTCCGCCCTTTTTGCACCAATCGAACTTCGTTGAAAATTCGGCCCTCATCCGCGGTGCGACGAATCGCGTTCGTTCTTTCTCTCACTTTGCCGCTTGGAAGCTTGGTTAACGCCGACACGCATTCCGATGCGGGATTGTTGACCGGTGAAACCCACGAAGTTCAGCAAGTCGGCGGAATCAATGTGTGGGAGATCGGGAAATCGCCAAGCGAGATCATCGCCGGCCGAATCGTCAGCGGCGTCGCACGCGCCGCAATCAAGACGGGAACAAACGCTTACAAAAACCACCGTCAATCAACGCGTGCTAAGCAAGCCAATCGAGTCGCGATGCAAAGGAATCAACAAAGAACCGCTTCGGCAGGGATGGTTGCCGGGCGTCAGCTTGTTGACCAGATCCGGCTGCAAGATTTCCCTGCATTGGCGAATCAGTTCTCCATCACGCAAATCTATCAACGTTCGCTTTCCGGTCTTGTTGTCGACGCTGACAAACGATCCGCACTGTTGTCTCGTTACGATTCTAAAACAGCAATAGAAACCGTGGACGGTCTTGAACTGAGTTCTTCTTTGAAGTACCTACTCTCGGGCATTGACCCCAGCAGCATACGGCTTTCATCTGTGCGAAAGACATCCGCAAAGACCGCGACTGCTACGCTGCAAATGAACCACGCGGGTTTGACCAGCCGTGCGAGTGTCTCGTTAGCTGAGATGCCGGATGGGTCATGGTCGGCGATCGACATGCAAATCCCATCCAAGCATTTATCGCTGGTAGAATTAGTTCAGTATCGTCTGATCGAATCACTCCCAGGCGATCATGAACTTGCCGAAGCCGTCGCTCCCGGTCGGCTTTCACAAAGCAACGACGTCACGCTTGTTTTATCATTAGACCCAAATGAAACAGCGGAGTTTGCAGCGATCTGGAATGACCTGTCTGAACACGCCCGGACGTGGCCATTGTCGCAGTTTCTCTATCAACGAGCCGCAATCAAGAACGCCACCGAACTGACTCGCCAAACACCTGGAACCCAGCCAAACCCAGGCGTCATCCGATCCGATTCCAGGCATTGGCTAAAAGCAGCGTCAAACCCAAGAACCACCCGCCGCCGCTAACGTCAAGCTATCTTGATTTGATGGTGATTCCACCCAACGCTACGCGCGGTTTCTTTGGTGAAACCGTCCTTGGGGGCAAGTGAATTAAATCTTGCGTCCAGCGGATAAAAAAAGAAAATCGGCGGACGTTAGCGAGACAGCACTCGCGTTATGAGAGCATTTTCAAGTTTGTCAGGAGATGTAGGCCTGAACAAGCGAAGTGTAGTTCAGGCAATTGCATTGGATTGCCTGAACTGCGCTTCGCTTGTTCCGGCCTACGTCAATTCTTGAAATGCTATAGAGGTTGCACCAGCCCTAGTGCAGCGTGTCGATTGCTAACCAATCAAAGACCGTCGGGGCACGAAAAAAAACCGGAGAACGGCATTCTTTCCGGGATTTTAATAGTGGGCGATACAGAATTCGAATCTGTGACCTCTACGGTGTGAACGTAGCGCTCTAACCAACTGAGCTAATCGCCCTCGGTTGATCGTTGGAACTTAACTTGTCAGTGAATTTCCGACAATGACCGGTGTGATGGGGACGGTGCCAGATAACGGGTTGGGATTCGATCACATGGAATTTGGCCGCGTGAGTTTGCGCACTCGGTGGGGGCGATTGTCGATGCTTTGGATCGAGCAGCCAGGGTAAATCAGCTTTATCAAGCTGGGCAATGTCGCTCGGCTCACCGAGGCCCACACCGCAATACGCTCGGAGAGCCGACCGACAATGGACAACGCTGTCGAATTAGTCCTCAACCGGTTGCATTACGATGATCTGGGGACCGGCTGAGCTTAAAATGCAAAGAGCGTTTTTTCTGCGACGCGGAAGGACTTGTTCGCAAGGTTGGGTCTTGGCGGCCGAGCTGGTGTGAAATGCTTTTGTCGAGAAGAAGGCTGGAGCAATCACTAGCTTGGTGGCGTGAACTTTGGCGCTGACGGGGACGAAGTGTCGTCATCGTCTTCTACGTCGGATGGCTCTTCATCGGAGCGATTGTGAGCAAGCAATTTGTCTTTATTGGGATCGTCCAGCTTGGCCATATCAATCGCCTTCTTTGCCTCGAATTCAGCCACGCGGAATTGCTTCTGCACATCGTTGAGGCTTTGTCGCAGTTCGCGATAGCTGCCGCCGAGTTTACGAGCGACCTCGGGAAGATTGCCGCCGAACAAAAGCACTGCGATCACACCGATGACCACCATTTCAAATGGTCCGAGTCCAAACATGCTTAGGACTTCTCGATTCTGTCAGTCGATTCTTCTTTATCGAGAGAAGATTCGGACATGCCGCGTTTGAATTCATTGGTGCTGCGACCGAGATTTCGCATCAAACTTGGTAGTTTGGACGAACCGAAAAGCAATAAAATGACACCGGCAATGATTGCCAATTCCATGGGACCGGGCCCAAAGCCGAGCAAACCAAAGG
>CAYVAN010000333.1:0-3248 GCA_964449225.1 uncultured Rhodopirellula sp. | reverse complement strand
GCCCAGGCCAACGGCCTGGGCTTAGTGATTGACGCCCCGTCGTGGTTTTGCTCCGCGTTGTTCCAAACGCAACCGTGTTGATTTTTCATGGACTCGATCAAATGACCTCTGCCCTGCCGCCGGTTTCTGAAATTACGGCTCTGCAAATCGAGACGGTCGATCGCTGGCACCGCGAACCGATCGCCAACCCGTTCGACGACGGCTTCAAGCACCTGGTGTGTAAGCAGCACGAATTTAACTATCGATTGTGGCACGAAGAAGATACCGCTCGCAGCCCATCGGCTGGTGACGAGGAGATTGCAAACGTTAAACGTGCGATCGACGGTTTCAATCAAGCTCGTAACGACATGATTGAAAAACTTGACGATGCGATCACTGACATGATCCAAAATCCGAACATCAACGCGCCGATCAACACGGAAACGCCCGGTTCAGCGATCGATCGGTTGTCGATCATGTCGCTACGTCTGTACCACTACCGCGAACAAGCGGATCGTGACGGCATTGATGATCAGCAAAAACAAAAAGTGCTCGATCGCATCGCCCTGTGTGAACAACAGCACGCGGATCTTTCCAAGTCATTGCAAGAGCTGATCGACGATGTCTTTGCGGGACGCAAACAACATCGAACGTATCGCCAAATGAAAATGTACAACGACCCAACGTTGAATCCAGCGATCTACAACGCGGGCAAGTAGCCCGCCGCAACGCGATGATGTAAATCTAACGGTAGCGAACGTCGCCAAGACTTTCGGCCTCCATCGGACGGCAGGCCTTTTGCGAAACTCTTGGCGAGTTTCGCAACGAGATAGCATTTGCTAATTCAATTTCCATCCGGAATCGGATTGCGAAATCAATCCAAGGTCCGCGAGCATTTGAACCGCCCGATGCACCTTGAAATCGATTTCTAAATCAATCGATTCACGGACGATTCGTTCACATTTGCGGCGGAGTTTCCGGGTGCTGATCGCTTCGCCATGCGTCGCGATGGCGTATAAGGCGAGCGTTGATTCGACCTGTCTTTGTGATGCCGCTTGCGCTGCCAAGTGAAATCCGACTCCGGCACCCGTATCCAGTTTTTGGAAGTACAAGTTTCGATTTAGGTTCAATTGGTAACGATTCTTGGTTTGAAAGTAGCTAAGAGTGCTTTTGAACAAATAGCCCACGATCAAGACGATCAGAATCGCCGTCCAGTGGAGTGCCAGGACTGCGAACAACAAAGCATAGGACGCTATCTTACGCACCGACATCAAAAATCCACCAAGGCTAGGAAGAACAATTTTGATGCGATCGACGCCAGAAATTTTAACCTTGGAACAGGGCAGTAACATATCAATGTCCTGTTTAGGAATGTTTTTGAACATGCGCAAATGAAGCGACGATGCGACCAGCGTCTCGTCGGTTATCTGATCTTCGCTTAGCTGAAACATCACAACCATGCGTTGGTAAATCGGCACTTGCACGTTTTCACGACGATAGAATTTTCGCAGCCTTCGTTTAAAACGGGTACCGATAATGTCCCCGCGTGCGTAAACCACCAACTGCTCGAACAAATTGAAATCCACGTGCAGTGGAACGCCCCACTGGCTGGCGACACCCACGCACTCTTCTATCTGGTCCTGGTTTAATCTTGTGTATCCAGCTTGGTTTAGCATCGAATCCAGCAACTCAATCGCGGAATCAATGTTTGGCCGAATTCGGTCACTTGGATCAACGTTGTTTGATTCTTCGGATTCCGGCAAAGAGAGAGCCTTGGTATCGCGATCAGGGTCGATCGATTGGTAGACACCTGCAAACCCGCTTTGCTGTGCAGACGAATGTTGCTGGATCGAACGATTGATTTTGACGATGGCTTGGCGGAAACCTGATTCAGCCGCAATTTGATTGATTCCATCCACATCACCGTTGATGCGTGAAACCAGGTATTGGCTCCATTGGTCCGGCTGGACGGGGATGAAAGCTTCGATCGCCCAGTGTGCTGCGTCTTCGGCAATGAAACCAGACGTGCTTCCTTCCCCAATCGAATCCATCAGCGGCGACCGGATCAACGAACGTGTCAGTGGCCCGTCACCTTCCATCGAAATGCCTCTCAGCGATAAGCTTGGGGTGCTGGGATCCATTTTGTATTCCGAGGGTCTGGTCAACGTGAACGCTTACGTTATATCTGCAAATCAATGAACGATTCAATCAACCGCCGCCTCGGCAAAGCCAACGCCGAACATGCTGACATTCGCGGTGTTGCCTTGGATATGGACGGCTTGCTCTTTGATACTGAAAAATTGTACTGGACCGTTGGCGACACGATGCTGATTCGTCGTGGAAAGCGATATTGTCACGATCTGCAACAACGGATGATGGGACGTGTCGGCGTGAACGCGATGAATCAAATGAAAGAATTCCACCAACTGGATGATCGCCCTGAAGACTTGCTGATCGAATCGGAACAGTTGTACCAAGAACAATTGTCCGCCGGTGTGGATCCCATGCCGGGCTTATCGGAATGGATTGAAATTCTGATCAACAACGGTGTTCCGTTTGGATTAGCCACCAGCAGTCGTCGGCGCTTCGTTGATGTAATCTTTGAAAACATCAATTGGCGCGAAGCATTGTCGTTTGTGCTTACTGGGGACGACGTCGAACACGGCAAACCCAATCCAGAAATGTACTTAAATGCCGCATCAAAGTTCTCGATCGAACCGAAGCACATGTTGGTTTTAGAGGACAGCCAAAACGGGTGTGCGGCGGCGGTCGCAGCCGGTGCCATCACTGTCGCAATCCCAAACGCCCACACCGCCGGTCAAAATTTCACGGGCACCGCGCTGGTCGCAGACTCATTAGCCGACCCTCGATTGCACGCATTGGTGGCAAAGTAAAGCGTTATAGAACGCAGGAGTGCAAGAGAATCAAACGGTGTTCGAATCAATAAGATATCGAACACCGTTTCGGTCAGACCAATGTTACACGTTCTAATCGATTGAACGAACGAAATTTAACATGCCTAGCACGCTAAGGCGTTTTGTTGGTGACACGCGTAAGTAGCTTGTCGTTGCCAAAACGGTTTGCTACGTCCTTCAAGTAGGATCGAATCGGCTGGAGATTTCCGTCAGAATCATCGTCGACCATGGCCAGCAAATTCAGTGCATCTGTCGAACTTACTGCAATGCTTGGTGGGACCGTTCCCTCGGCATCAGCTGGGAAGGCGTCGACCTTTGGCATTGTGCTGATGAACTGATTGACGGCCGTGCTTG
>CAYVAN010000332.1:0-3260 GCA_964449225.1 uncultured Rhodopirellula sp. | reverse complement strand
ACGCTGGCCAATGGGCCCGGCCCCACAACGCGCAAACCCCTTGGGGCTCGCCGCCCCGAGCGACAATGGGGAACACTCCAAAGTGAAAAAGTAATTGGCCCTGCTAATAGTCGGGTCATGCCGCGATGGCGTAGGACACGTTATCCTGGATCACCATGAGCGATACCTTCACCTTCATTAAAAACTTTGTTCGACACCCGACCAAGGTCGGCGCTATTTCCCCCAGTGGCCCTTCGTTAGTCCGAACGATGACCGAGTGGATTGATTGGTCCAATGCAAAGAACGTCGTTGAATTTGGGCCGGGCACCGGTGTTTTCACCGAAGCGATCATCAAGCGTCTGCATAACGATGCTAAGTTTTTCGCGATCGAACAGTCAGCCGAACTTGCCGAATCCACTCGCCAGCGTGTTCCCTCGGCGAATGTCTTTGAAGACAGTGCAACCAACATTGCGGAGCTGTGTCAGCAGTTGTCGATCGATTCCGTTGATGCGATTGTCTGCGGTCTACCCTGGGCCGCGTTTTCGGAGGATTTGACCGATGAAATTTTTGCGGCGATGTTCAGCGTGCTACGCCCCGGTGGCCAGTTTGCTACGTTCGCGTATTGGCAGGGGGTAATTTTGCCAGCAGGAATCCGTTTTTCAAAACGTCTGAATCGTTCGTTTAGCAGCGTCGAAAAGAGTCCGACGGCCTGGCGAAATCTGCCGCCTGCATTTGTTTACCGGTGTATTCGCTAGCCCATGACTTGGGCTTTAAGCCAGAGAACGAACCAACCTAGAAACAGCAATAGTGAAAGCGAATACAGAATCGCGATCGACGCCCACAGAAATCGCTCTTTGTTGTTAAACCTTTGGTTGGTCCAAAGCAGTGGGATCCCTAACGCACCTGTGCCCAAAAACAGAATCGCCAAAATTGCTGCTTTGCTTTGCAGAAGCGATTGATCAGAGTCTTGATTAAAATCTTGATCAGTATCTTGATTGGAGTTCGGGCTAGGGTTTTGACTAGCGACCCGATCGGTAACCAATGAGCTTCCTGTTTCGGTGCTTGCGGTTGGATCGGTGGAAGATTCCATTGTTTTTAATGTCGTGGAGGTTTGTTTAAAGGCAGACTCCCTACGCGGTATCTTGAAGGTAGTTTACTTTCAAGCACTCGCCCGAGGTTAACTGACATCTTAGGCTGTTTTTGATTGACGAAAGCGTCCCCGTGGGGCATCAATGACTTTTTGTCGCTCTAGCGTAACTCCCTCTTCGCGTAATCGTTCCTCCTGAAGTCCTGGATTGACCGGCGGTAGATGACCCGATCGATAGACGACCCGCCACCACGGTAGCGTATCGAAATTAAGACTTAGCAATTGTCCAACTGCGCGATGTCGCCGAGGGTATCCAGCATCCTGGGCAACATCGGCATACGTCGTCACCTCGCCAATTCCCAGTTCCTCGATGACGCGGACAAAGGCTAGACGCATTGGATCAAGCGGTTGACTGCGTGAATATGTTTTTGTTGGCATCCTAGTCGCGGCTTCCTGCATTGCGTCGGTTCTTAGACAGCTGGTCCTGTGCTTGGGCGACCAGCGGTGCGACTTTGTCGTTGTTACCATAAAGTTCGACGACGCTGTACCAGATTTTCCGAGCCGCAATCACTTTCCCTTGAGCCTGAAGTTTTGCAGCTTGATTAAGTTTGGCTTGGATAATTCGCGATGCCTCATCATCTTGGCCACCGTCGCTTTCAATTTTTCCAATTTGACGCCGGGCAAGATTGACGAACGCTTTGTACTGCGGATCATCACTCAACAATGTCACCATACTGCGGTATTGGTCCAACGCGGTTGCCGAATCACCAAATCGTTCAAATTGACTCGCTTCGGCATAGAGACGTTCGGCTTCATCTTTGAGTGGAAGGTTCCGTTTCAACTTTTTCTCAAGGGCGCTTTCTGCTTGCAGCATCTCAACTTGATCAATTTGTTCGGCAGCCCAATCAACATGTTCACCGTCTGGAAATCGATTGATCATCGGAACCAGGAAGTTGTTTTTTGCTTGCATCATGGATGTCTTCGTGCCTTCATTGATCAACGCTTCGGCACGACGCCGCATCGTATCTTCGCTGAGCGGCCAAAGCACGTAAGTGAAGATTGCGGCGATCAAAACCAGACCACCGATCAAGACCGCAGGACGATCATGCCATGCTACTGATCGGTGGTCTGGATTTTCGTCTAGCGAAAGTGCGTCACGACCAAGCAGCTTTCGCGCGATATCGCGGTCGTCTTGGTTCGTCACACTAAGCGGACTAAATCCACTCGACGCATGTTCGGCCACACCGGTTCGCGACATTGATCGTTTTCGAACTTCAGCCAAGGCCAATTTGACCGCAGCCGTTCCATGAGGCCGTGCGATAGGATCCTTTTGCAGTAAATGCATGATCAGCTTATCCAGCCAAACGGGGCAATCCAACACGATCGACGAAGGCGATTCCGGTACGTTCGCTTGCACGCTGGCAGAAATCTGTTCAATCGTATCGCCAGCCGCGGGCGTTCGTCCGGTAACCGAAAGGTACATCATGGCACCCAACATGTACAAATCACTGTGGGGCGAATGCAAAGATGGATCAGTCAGAATTTCGGGTGGCAGCAATGATACTTCCGATGGTGAAGGTGGACGTCCGGTGCGATAGGGCGTGTCGTGACGTTCCACTCGAATGTCAACCAAGACTGGACTCAGTCCAGTGAAGATAACCTTGTCGGGATACAGAGCACCGTGGACCATTTCTTCCCCATGCAAATACTCAAGCGCCTCGACGATTGATTGAGCCATGTCGAGAACCGATTCCCACGACAAGCGACTCTTACGAGCCAATTCGCTTTCTAGCGTCTCGCCTTCGATTAATTCGTAAGCTAGGTAGGCATCCGTTTCTTCAAAGCCACCGCCGTAACATTTCGCGATCGCCGGATGAGAAATCGTTTTCAGCTTTGTCCACTCAGATGCAAATGCTGCACGAGCTTCCGGGGTTCCGCCAAAGGGGGCGTTAAACACTTTGACCGCAACTGACTTTTTTAGCTGAACGTGAATTGCACGCCAAACACAGCTTTGCGACGGATGATCGCCAAGCTTCGATTCAATCGCTAAAGGTCCAAGACGACTACGTGGCATCAGCGATGGTACAGAAGAGGTAAAGAGACAGAATCGATAGTGGAGTATACCCCAGCGGTGAACAGGAAAAAGATATCACAGTGGATCTTGCTAAAGATCCCAGCGGAAGGATCGTCGACC
>CAYVAN010000331.1:0-3304 GCA_964449225.1 uncultured Rhodopirellula sp. | reverse complement strand
GGTCAAGCCGCTTCGGCGCAGACCCACCGTTTCGTTGGTTAGGATATTTGTTTGCGCCGGTGGTGGGTCGGCGTTGCTGTGGCTCCTTGATCCACCCTGCCCAGGCATTTCGAAAGTTGGAAACGATTCATGAACAAGCCTCACTTGAAGATTTTGGCCTACGAAGAAACGTGCCTTGGGCCACTGTGTTTACGCGAGCGTGAACTGTTGTCCAATCCAGGAACGATGGTGACCGAGGTCACGCTGAATCACGAATTTTTGATGAGCAGTTTCAACACGGATTCAGAGCGGGTGATCTCTAATCGCGGTGTTGAAATTCATAACGGTAAGTCATTGAAGACTTTGGTCGGTGGCTTAGGGTTGGGTTACACGGCCGCTGAATTGCTAAAGCATTCCAACGTAGCATCGGTCGAAGTGATTGAGTTTTTACCGCCTGTTATTGATTGGATGAATCAAGGCCTGATACCTCTTTCCGACTGTCTCGCAAACGTCGACGAACTGACGGTTGCTCAAGGTGACATTTACGCTCGATTGTTATCGCAGCCGATCGATACATTTGACCTCATTGTCATTGATGTTGACCATTCACCCAGCGATCAGCTGGACCAGCAGGAGCATGCGTTCTACACGGCAGCGGGACTTGAACGTGCCAAAACGCATTTGAATCCTGGTGGTGTCTTGGCGGTTTGGTCCTACGCTCAATCCAGCGATTTTGCTAATGCACTTCGTAGCACGTTCCAGCAGGTAAGCGTTGAACCGGTGACCACGATGAATTCGTTGGTCGGTCACCAGCAAACCGATTGGTTGTTCTTTGGTTGCGATCCCGCCACACATTAGGTAACGAACGTCGCCAAGGCTCTCGAATCAGGTGGATCACTGCTCGCCGCCGAAACTATTGGCGAGTTTCGCTAGGAGAACAGCCTCTGCTTGCGATTTATTGAGGCCAAGGCAAACGGCAAACACCCCACTGACCTTGATTTTCATCAACGGCGACTTCGATCCACGTCAAAGATTTTCCAAACGAATCTTTGGTTCGTGCGACGACACGTTCGGCGATGACCCGGGCCATTTCTTCGGCGGTCGTATTGACGACGGGTAAGATGACACAGTCTTCATTGGGGAACACCCATCGGCGATCGCGAAACGTTGCCGTTGTTTCCTTTTCATCCGAAGTAATTTTGATTTCAGCGTGATCGGACGGAAGAACCACATGGTGGTCCAACTGTTGAGTCTCCGCCAAGACCGCGTCGCGCAGGGCAATGAAATCAACAACGTATCGATTTTCATCGAGCGGACCTTCGACGCTAGCGCGCACTGCGTAGTTGTGACCGTGAATCCGCTCGCAAATATCACCGGCGAACGTGATGAAGTGAGCAGCCGAAAAAATGAATTGTTCTTTCGTAACGTCAACGCGAAAAGTGGCTTCAGTCATGGATCAGGTTTAAGGGTCAGAGTTCAAGAATTTGAATTGAGTGAAACAAGCAGCGCGGCGGCAATCAAGTCCGCCGTTGTTCCTGGATTGAGTTGCCGACGTTCAGGGTTTCCGTCTGGTCGCAGCCAATTATCAAATCTCTTCCTAGATGAATGACTGCAAAAATCGACTTCCCCGGCGAGTTGTTGTACTCGTTTGGCAACCTCGGTTCCGAATTTTCGGCCAATCAGAGAGTCAGGAGTTTCGGCCAATAGGCGTAGATGGGTGTCACTGATACCCAAAAGAACATCGCCGCAGTGATTGATCGCATCTAGCAACACCGGGACGATATTTTGATGTAGGTCGGCGAAGCTGTCAGCGTACTGAAAGGCGATACGATCGCGATGGGCTGCCAACCGCATCGCCGCAACCAAGCTAATCGTTGGGTTCGGTGCGCGGACGTCTCCTTGTTCCACTTGGCCCAAACCGCCAGCGCCAGAGATCTTGATCGCTTCAAAAATCATTTGCCCATCGCGTTGATCAATTGACGAAAGAACTTCGCCGGTCGTTCGGTTAGTGTGCATTGCGTCGACAAGAGGTGCGAACAGCAGAACGATGCCAAGGTTAACGTTCGTGTCGGTCGCAGCCCGACAGGCTCGTACACATTCGACAATCCTTTGCCCGATCGTTCTTTCAAACCGAGTCAAGCAGTCGGCGGTGATTTCGGCAGCTTGGACAAAATGGCCGTAGTTTAAATTCGCAAACGAGCGTCCAGGATAAACGTTGCCAGCCTTCGGTGCGGTTGCCTCCAGGATGCAAGCCCAGCGAATCGAATCCGATAAATTCTCGCACTGCCGTCGAATGCATTGCAACCCGTCAGCCGATTGATGAGAACCCGTCATGGTGAACCGGAAACAAAACTCGCGATCGCATCAAGCGTTTCGGCTGGAGCGTCCTCGATCACGTAGTGACCAGCGTCATCGATTTCAACGGATTGCGTTTGGGGCCAAACCTGTTGGAATCGACGCAAGCATTCGGGGCGGAAACACCAATCCTTCATTCCCCAAACCAACAAAGTCGGCAGGTCAGCGAGCGATGGAAGCGCCGCTTCGAGCTCCGACAGTGTTTTGAAAGTCGGGTGCGATTTGCTCATTGGGATGTCTCGCACAAACGCATCAATTGCGACACGGTTTTGCCAACTGTCGTACGGTGCAAGCAAGCCCTTTGCTGTTTGCGAATCCATTTTGTTACGTGACATTGCCATCGTGATCGCAGCTTTTGCGAACGCGTTTAATCCACGCACCGCTGCGGTGCCCAATACTGGAAACCGGCACGCTGCAATTCGCCATGGAACATACGGTGGCGGGAAGGCGGCGGTATTTAGCAACATGATTCGTTTGAATCGTTCCCGGCGAGCAACCAGCGCGGACAACCCGATTGCGCCACCCCAATCATGCGCCAGCAGCGTAATCCGATCCAGGTTTAGTTGATCGATCAATGAGACCAGATTGTCTCGGTGCGACGCCAAGGTGTAATCGAAATCTGATTGACTGGGCCTGTCGCTGCGTCCGCAACCAAGGTTGTCGACCGCAATGACTCGGTGCGTGTCCTTGAATTGTTCAATCACCCGACGGTAATAGAAACTCCAGGTGGGATTTCCGTGTACACATAGAATCACGTCCTTATCGTGCGTTCCTTCATCGATGTAACGAATCGTACCAGCGGCAACATCATGCTGCTTCGACGCGTATGGAAAGACGTCCTGGGCCGTAGATTTCATATCAGATTTCATGGAGGCAGTTTGGCGAATGAAGTTCGATCCCGCAATCTGCCGGATAACCGGAACGTGGCATAGGGGTATTGGTGGGTCTGCGCCGAAGCGGCTTGACCCAC
>CAYVAN010000330.1:0-3306 GCA_964449225.1 uncultured Rhodopirellula sp. | reverse complement strand
GGATCACATGGATCTGGAACGGGAACGAGGAATCACGATCACCTCGGCCGCCACATCGGTCACATGGAAAGATCACAAGATCAACCTGATCGACACCCCCGGCCACGTTGACTTTACCGTCGAAGTGGAACGATCTCTGCGAGTTCTTGACGGAGCCGTTTTGGTTCTGTGCAGCGTCGGTGGCGTGCAGTCGCAATCGATCACGGTCGATCGCCAAATGAAACGTTACCAAGTGCCGCGAGTTGCTTTCATCAACAAGATGGACCGCACCGGTGCGAATCCGTTCAAGGTCGTTGAGCAGCTTCGTGAAAAGCTGCACGCCGATGCGTTCATGATGCAACTGCCGATCGGAGCCGAAGATAACTTCAAGGGCGTCGTCGACCTGATCAAAATGGTTTCCTACACCCACGAAGGAAACGACGGCGAAAACGTTATCGAAGGCCCGATTCCAGACGACTTGAAGGACGAAGCAGAAGCGAAACGCATGGAAATGCTCGAAGCACTTTCAATGTACGACGATTCGCTGATGGAAATGCTGCTGTCCGAAGAAGAGCCAACGGTCGAGCAGATCTACACGATCACTCGAAATGCAGTTCTTAACGGTGCGACGCCGGTTTATTGCGGTAGTGCTTACAAGAACAAGGGCGTTCAGCCGCTGCTTGATGCGGTCAACCAATACCTGCCAAGCCCGCTAGATCGTGAAATTCATGGTCGCGATCCCGAAGATGAATCGGTCAAGATTCCGTTGCTTCCCGATCCCAAGGCAAAGTTCGTCGGCATGGGTTTCAAGATTGCTGACGATCAATTTGGTCAGCTGACATTCATGCGTATCTACCAAGGTACGATCGAAAAAGGCGGCACCTACGTCAATCAACGTACCGGGCGTAGCGAACGTTTCAGCCGCATCGTGCGAATGCACAGTGATAAGCGGGAAGAAATTGAAACTGCGTCCGCAGGCGACATCATTGCCATCATGGGCATCGACGCCGCCTCCGGTGACACCTACTGCTCCGAACGCGATCAATGCACGCTGGAATCCATGTTCGTGCCAGATCCCGTGATTAAAGTTGCGGTCGAACCCAAAAATCGTGGCGATGGCGACAAGATGGGCAAGGCTCTGCAACGTTTCCGCAAAGAAGACCCGACGTTCCGCGTGTTCAGTGACGAAGAAACTGGCGAAATTTTGATCAGCGGAATGGGCGAACTGCACTTGGAAGTTTATGTCGAGCGTATTCGTCGTGAGTACGGTGTCGACATCGAAGTCGGTGCACCCAAGGTCAGCTACCGCGAAAGCCCGACCAAGGAAGTCAAGTTCGACTACAAACACAAGAAGCAATCCGGTGGTTCCGGGCAATACGCTCACATCAAGGGTATCCTCACGCCGATCGAATCTGACAGCGAAGATTCGTTCGAGTTCGAGGATGAAGTCACCGGCGGTCGCATTCCCAAGCAGTACATCCCAGCGGTGGAAAAGGGCTTCCGCGACAGTCTTGGCAAAGGCCCCGTGGCCGAATACCCCGTGGTGGGAACCAAGATCGTTCTCGAAGACGGCACCTATCACGATGTTGACTCGTCCGAAAAGGCGTTCTACACCGCGGCTCAAGGTTGTTTCCGCGAGTATTTCAAGCAAGCCGGTCCAAAGCTGCTTGAACCGATCATGAATGTCGAAATCGAATGCCCTGAAACGTTCCAAGGCCCCGTCGTTGGCGACGTGACCAAACGGCGTGGCGTCATGTCGGCTTCAGACGTATTGAATGGCAGCTGTGTCATCCAAGCCGAAGTGCCACTTGCCGAAACATTCGGTTACGCCACCGATTTGCGTAGTATGACGCAAGGCCAAGGAACGTTCTCGATGGAATTGGCGACCTTCCGCCAAGTGCCGTCGAACATTCAAGAAGAGATCATCGCCAAGAAGCAACAAGAATTGGCCGAAGCCAAATAGTCGATCGATCGAAGTCTATATTTTCAAAGGGCGACGCCAGTGTTCCGACGCGGCGTCGCCTTTTTTTGTTGGAACGTTTGATAGGCCGGAACAAGCGCAGCGCAGTTCAGGCAATCGAACATCCGCATGACACCGTTGCCCGAACTTCGCTTCGCTCGTTCCGGCCTACATCGTTACGTTGAAAGAACCTTCATGACAGTTCAATGGTTCCCCGGCCACATGCACAAGGCCCGGCTGGAAATGCAGGCGATGTTGCCCAAGGTCAATGTCGTCATCGAGGTTCTGGATGCTCGGATTCCGTATTCAAGCGAGAATCCGCTGCTGGCTGAACTGCGGGGCGACAAGCCGTGCTTAAAGCTGCTGTGCAAGAGTGATCTTGCTGATGAATCGATGACTGCAGCTTGGCAAAAGCACTTCAACGATACTGAACACATGCGTGCGCACGTAACCACCACCGAAGATGTGCCCACCATTCGCGAGATCAAGCGAATCATTAAACGCATGGCGGTTGACCGTAAAGACAGAACGATCCTAGCGATGATTGTCGGCATTCCCAACGTCGGCAAGTCAACCATCATTAACTATTTGGCCGGCAAGAAGGTGGCCAAGACTGGCAACACACCAGCGGTTACCAAGCAACAACAAAAGGTCGTCATTGGTGAAGGCGTAACGTTGCTGGACACGCCCGGCATGATGTGGCCCAACGTCCACAACGCTCGAAGCGGCTACCGACTAGCATTGCTTGGCACAATCAAAGAAACCGCGATGGACTATGCCGACATCGGATTTTTTGCCGCTAGGTATATGTTGGCCGAATACCCGGAACGTTTTGTCGATCGCTACGATTTGGACGAAACACCCAAGACAGAATTGGAGGCGATCGAAGCAATCGGTCGTCGACGTGGATGCTTGGGCAAAAGCAACATGGTGGACATCGATCGCGCGTCGCGGATTTTGGTAACTGAGCTTCGAAGCGGAGAATTTGGTCGTCTGACCTTGGAAACACCCAAGATGATGCTGCGTGAACGAGCCGAAACGGCAAGAGAAGTTGCAGAGAAGGAAGCCAAGGCCAGTGAGAAGGATCGAAAGCGTAAAAAAAGATTTCGCGACAAACAGAGGGCTCAGCGAAAGTCGCGAGAAATGGAATAAGCTCGCCAAAAAGTAGCCTCAGGATGCCAAGCCAACCAACAAGATCCCGATTAAAAGGGTCAGGAGCCTTTTAGGTTAAAAAAAAGGGGGTAACAGTTTAGTTCGATGATGCACATGTTTATTGGCGTGTGGTGACGTTCGCCGCTCCGCTGGTGCGAATCGCTTCGCTTCGTTTGATTTTAATCTCGCGGATCTCTTTGTCATCGGCGCAGCAT
>CAYVAN010000329.1:0-3374 GCA_964449225.1 uncultured Rhodopirellula sp. | reverse complement strand
TATCTCAATGCAATCCGAATTTGGTTGCTGTGGTGCTTTGAAAACGCCTGGATACAAACCAATCCCGCCGCAAACCTAAAACCACCGCAAACTGAAACGCGACTCCCCGCGTCGTACCTAACGCTTTCAGAAGTCGAAACCGTCTTGAACTCGATCGACCTCACAACCCCAAGCGGCATCCGTGACCGCAGCATCTTCGAGACGTTCTACTCGACCGGCATGCGCCGGGCCGAACTGATCGCATTACAACTCGACGACATCGACACAGAGCGTCGGTTGGTAAAGATCCGTCAAGGCAAGGGCCGCAAGGATCGTATCGTCCCAATCGGCGAGCGTGCGATGGACTGGCTGGTCAAATACATCCACGAAGCACGCGAGCAACTCGAGGACGAACCAACTCAAACGCTGTACCTGACTACCAAGGGCAACCCGTTCCACCCGGTGACGCTAACGCAGCTCGTACGCGGTTACTTCGTTGCTTGCGGGATCACCCGGCGAGGAGCCTGCCACATGCTACGCCACACGACAGCCACGCTGATGCTAGAAGGTGGAGCAGACCTACGAAGCCTGCAAACACTCCTCGGTCACGAGAGCCTCAACACGACTCAAATCTACACGCATGTAACGATTCAGCGACTACGAGAAGTCCACGACAAAACCCACCCGGCAAAACCGGACAATCTGCCAAACGATCAACACGACCCGCCGCCGATCGGCTAAACTGACGATCATGCCAGTCAAACTCAACCTCGCTTCCCGATCACGCGCACGCAGGCGCGCGGGAGCGTCAAACCTCGCCCGGCGCGCCGAACTAGTTTCGGTCGCGTCTTGCGTCGTGTCTGGGCATCGCACTTGCGGTGAATCCCGGCCTAAAACGCACACGGCAACCGAAAACCTCAAGCGTTGTTACCACCGCAACCAACAGTACAGCATTATCGCACTTACCAATGGCGGCGGTACCGTCACCGAACGCTACGCTTACGATGCGTACGGAAGACCAACGATCACCGACGCGGCGGCAACGGTGCTGACTTCCTCAGCGGACAACAATCGCTACACCTACACCGGCCGCGAGTTCGACGAGGCTTTAGGGCTGTATCACTACCGCGCCCGGATGTACGACTCGGTTGCTGGCCGGTTCTGCTCCAGAGATCCTATCGGGTTCGAGGGGAGCCCTTGGAATTTGTATGAATTTTTAGGTTCGATGGCGCTTGGGGCGATGGATCCTAACGGTTTATCTATAGCGGGACCAACGCTAGATCCACCGTTACCAATTCCACTTCCACCATCCCCTCCGCAACTCCCGCCATTCCCAACTCCCTTCGATATCTTTTTTAATTGTGCCTGGGACTGCCACGGTGATTACGAGGAGTTGTCTGATACCCTACAAGATGGTTTAGAACTTGACGAGAAAGTGTGTGCCGATAATTATGAGTCATGCACTGATCCAGCGAAGGTTCCTACTGACAGCTTCGAGAATGCGTGTGAGTATCTAAAAGATTGTGAATCCACAAGGGATACGTGCGACGAGGAAGCGAAAGATCGACATGAATTCGCAGAAACCAATGCAGAAATTCTTTTGCAACACTGTGTCTTCAATTGTGCGGCGCCATGGGGGATTCCCTGGCCGCAGCCACCGCCCTTGAATCTATAGCACTTGCTGCTAAGACTGATGCTCGATGGCTATACTGCGGGGAGTTGAAGGGCCATCCCAGCTCAAAATGTGATGACCAAACGAAACAAGGTAATCGAGGCACTGCAAACGCTTGTCTTTGCTGACATTTCGTGTGCGCAAGAGGTGCTATTCAGATGGCGATTGTTAGAAGTTAGGGTTGTTTAGAACTGTGATGCGGTTGTTAGGTCGCCAACTTTCATGGCCTGGTTGCGTTTGGGTGGCACTATGTTAATTAGCAGGAGTATTTGATTCGTGGGTAAGAGTAACGTGTTTAATCATCAGCCCAGGAAACTGTCTTTTTGCTTTTTCGCCTGCGCCCTGGTTGTGTTCACTAAGCCTTGCATTGCCGAAAAGCCAATTCAGCAGAGCTACGAAAAAGCGATCAAACTATTTCAGGAGCGTTATAGAACATGGGAGCACTACGAAGTGTCAGGAAACATTCTTGTTGAAAAGAATAACGGATTAAAAGGGTATGGAAGTTTTAGGTTTTTAAGTGCGTCTAGCGAGCGGACACGTTTTGAGTACAAAGAAGATTTCAATATTGTAATAGTTTCAGAAGGAGAGCAGTGTGATTATTACGCCTCGTATCGACCTCGCGTGGAGCGTTCAAAAGACTACCGTAAAACTCTAGGGCGATTTGCAGGAGTTTCTAAGCGTGCTAGTACGTTGCACGGAGATGTTTTCCAAAATACCGAAAAATTTCGAACCGTCATGAAGAATGTGAACAACTCTACATTCAATTCGGAACAGACAATCGAGAATATACGCTGCTGCACTTTTCAGGTTAGCTCTCCTCTACTTAATCAAAAGCTGATGCTTTCTATCGACACTGCCAATGGAAAATTGGTTCAGCTCGCAAGGCTTGGGGGGCGGATAAAGATTGTCTACAGAATAAACCGGATGGCAGAATACTTGTCAGATGACAAGGACTTTGTAATTCCAGGTACCGGAGATTAAGGTGTCAGGTACCGAAAAGGCAGACTAGGTAAGACGCTGGCACTTGCATCGGAGGGTACCGAGGAGATTAAGGTGTCAGGTACCGAAAAGGCAGACTAGGTAAGACGCTGGCACTTGCATCGGAGCGAAGCGCCCAGCGATGAAAGGATGTCATCGCAACTTTCGGCACGATGCCGCCACGACGGTAGACCGACACTTCCCCGAGCGCAGCGAGTAGAGCGATAGCGACTAGCGAACGGGGAATCGCTTCGCGAGGGTCAGGCTTTGTGTTGAGTTTTCAGCTAAAACCGACGGGCGCGAACAGTGTGACCGAAGCGAAAGATTGACCACGCCCAGTCGGAATGGTTGGACCTCTCCAGCACAGTTCCGCGCACCATCGCACGCACCGGAGCGAAGCGACCAGCGATGACAGGAAGTCATCGCCATCTTCGGCACGATGCCGCCACCACCGCCGGGTATGAATGCCGCCGGCAGGCACGGCGACCTGGATGGTCGTCGCATGAGTCGCCGCGTTGCCAGGACGGCAGGGTCGTAGCGACGGCAGGATGCCGAGAGCGCAGCCCCCGAAGCGAAGCGAGTAAGCGGCGAGCGCAGTCGATCGGCCCGCCGACGGCAGGATGACGGAGGGGCCGAGTCGACGTAGCCGAGGCAGGATGCCGATAGAAAACGAGAGGCAGGATGCCGCATTCCGCTCAAAGAGTGCCCGAGCGACCGCGTCTGAGCCTAAGCGAAGTAAGCTGGG
>CAYVAN010000328.1:0-3386 GCA_964449225.1 uncultured Rhodopirellula sp. | reverse complement strand
GCTACTTAGCGAACCTACACCAGCGAAATGAATCAGTCAGTAAAGTGACTGGTACATATCATAACTGATGGGCGGTCTACCGTCTGACGATGGCAGCAATGTCAAACACGATCTGGCTTACGCGATCTGGCTTTACGCGACGTGGAAAAAAGCCGAATCACTGGTCGCGGGGACGCAGTAACCACTCGCCGGTTCTTTGACAGCAGTTTGGCTGACCGTTGGGACCGGTGCCGCGGCAATGGCAGAGCAACCAGTAGGTTGATCGATACCGACTTCATTCTTGATCGCCGGAGTGTCGTCAGCCATTTCACCTCGTAGGATCGCCAAATCCTTGGGTGCCTTGATACCAATCGTGACGCGAGACTTTTTGATCGACGTAACCTGAATCACAATTCCCAGATCCGGGATTTCGATGGTTTCGCCGTCTTTACGCGAGAGAACTAACATCCGCTACTCCTTTTGCCTGTGTGAATATTCCGTCAACTCAGTTTTGATCGCAAAGATGCCATTTGTTTGCTGGACATCCGTCAATGTACCCCACCGCACTGTAGTGAACAAGGGTGTACAGTCGCGAAAATGACACAAACCGGACTGTCCCTGATTTTAACCTGGAGGCCAAGTTAGTTTGCGGCCTCCCATGATATGAAAGTGCAGGTGTGGGACTTCTTGCCCGCCATCGTCGCCGCAATTGGCGACCAGCCGATATCCGCCACTTAGACCCTCGCTGGCTGCGACTTGGGAAGCAACCAGGACGCAGCGTCCGACGATCGCTTCGTCTTCTTGCGTTAAGTCAGCCAGTGAGACAATTTCTTTTTTGGGGATTACTAAGAAATGAACCGGTGCTTTGGGAGCGATGTCACGAAACGCCAAGCATAGGTCATCCTCATGAAGGATATCGGCAGGAATTTCGCGGTCGATGATTTTGGTAAAGATCGATGGCATAGCGGGAACCTCAGTTCGTTGACGCGTGTCTGTGTAAGCGACGTAATCGTCGTGTCGCTAGTTTAGAACGCATTGGAATTGATTGTGGAAGAAGCTTTTAACGGATGGATGTTGGCGGGTGGCGCAGCGGTGCTGACGATCCTTGCAACAGGATGGACGCACGTGAAGAGTCTGTATTCGCAGATTGCCGGTCGTGTCGTCGTGCGAATCACAACCAGTGGTTATCAGGCCGACGCGATTTTGCTTTACATGAAACATCATTTCACCGCGTCGCGGTTTGGTCCACGAGCCTACGTGGGCTGGAAGCTATTTGTGCGACCAAAATCTCGCGTTCAGTTAGTGTCGATGGAAATCGCGCCACCATCGGGGCGAGTGTATTGGCGCGGCTGGTGTCCCATCTGGATTGCCAAGAGTAAAGAGAATGTCGGTGACCTAGAAGAAGGTTTGCAAGCGGCTAATTATGACTATCAGACGATTTCGATCACGTTTGCACGTGGCTCTTTGGATCCAGATCAACTGATCTCCGATGCAACGAAGTTCTTTAATGAACATGTTCGCGACTATGAATCAACGGGCGGTCGCCGACATTCGATTCGTTTCATTCACGGCACCGCAGGCAACACCACGACTGTTTCGCTTAAACCAAAAGGCGGCAGCGGCAGTCCCACCAGCAACAGTGACATTCGCGCTTGTCTAGGCCATCGACCACTCGATTGGGAATTCCGTGATTTTGGTTCTGATCCAGATTCCACCGTCAGCGCGCTTGATCGCTTATCGCTCGATCAAGCATCCCAAGATTTAGTCTGCGAAGCTAGACGTTGGAGCGAGACCGAACAGTGGCACGTTGACCGTGGTCTGCCATGGCGGCGGGGATATCTGTTGCACGGACAACCCGGCACCGGAAAAACAGCACTCGCTCGGGCGTTGGCGGAAGATCTTGATCTGCCAATTTTTGTTTACGATCTGGCGACTCTCAAGAATGACGAGCTTCTGAAAGCTTGGAATCAAATGCTTTCGGAAGTTCCCTGCATGGCTTTGATGGAGGACATTGATGCGGTCTTTGATCAACGCAAGAACGTTGCTGTCGAAAATGGACCAGGCTTAACTTTCGATTGTTTGCTAAATTGTCTCGATGGTGTTCAGCGTGCCGACGGTTTGATGGTCATGATCACCACCAATCACTTGGATCGAATCGACCCAGCCATCGGGCAACCCGGCAACATGGGATCACGTCCAGGGCGGATCGATCGAATCGTTTCGATGGGAACTTTGAATAGCGAAGGCCGACGCAAATTAGCCGAGCGTATCCTGGGCGATTGGCCACAGTGGATCGATGATGTTTGCATCGAAGGCAATGAAGATACCCCAGCCCAATTTCAAGAACGCTGCGGCCGACTGGCGTTGAAGCTCCACTATGGTGAGTTTCGCGAGGCAGACCCAGCTGATCGTGGATACGAATCCAATCATCGCTTGGTATCGATCGAACAACCGTAGCGAATGTCGCCAAGACTTTCGGCATTGGCATTGGCAGAGTTGGCATCATGGATGTCGAAACTCTTGGCGAGTCTCGCTACGAAAAACGATACCCTACAACGCATCTGATGCGTGTTCTCGCAGGCGATTTTTTCCGCGGTACTGTCGCCATTTGCCGATCGCGGCGACAAAGCTGGGGACCAAAATAGTGCGGACGTAGAACGTGTCGATCAGGACGCCCAAACCCAATGCGAATCCAAGTTCAACGATCCCGCGAAGCATTGCATCGTTGCCGGATGCGTCGAAGCCTAACGTCCGCGCCAGCGGTGGCAACCAAGCTGATGCAGTCATGCTAAAGAACGTCGCTGCCATCACCAGTCCGCATGCGGTAATGATGCTGCCGGTCCGCATAACGGCCCGGCGGAGTGCAGCGACCCAGCCCAGGCGACGCTCTTCTTCGACAATACGGGTCACCAAGTAAACATTGTAGTCTTGCCCAATCGCAACCAAAATTACAAATAGGAATAGCGGTAGCTTCCAATCCAGCCCGACGTAGTCATCGCCGTAGGCAAACTTAAAGAACAAGATTGTCAGCCCCAACGTTGCGTAATAGCTGATCAATACAGTGACGATCAAATAGCTGCACAACAAAATTCGGCGAATGACTAGCAGCAAGACAAAGAAGACCGCCAAGACGACCACAATCTTGATCCGTCGATTGTCCTGCAGTGTCACGCTTCGCAAGTCAATGATCGATGGCGTCGTTCCCGCCAACAAAACCTTTGCCCCCGAAAAATCAGAAGATTTACTTTCGGTCTTTCCAATCAAAAACTGTTCCAGCTTGGTCACCGTCGCTGCGGTTTCGATCGAGAAGGGATCACCGTCCATCGTGACGTCCAGCCGAGCCAAACGATTCTTATAGGGTTTTACCGACGAAAAAAAGTATCGTTTCGCAGCGCGATGGTTTCGCA
>CAYVAN010000327.1:0-3417 GCA_964449225.1 uncultured Rhodopirellula sp. | reverse complement strand
CCCCCCCCCCCCCCCCCCCCCCCCCCCCCCCCCCCCCCCCCCCCCCCCCCACGTCAATAGCAATTTCTAAGTTTTCTCGACCAGGTCCTTGCGGGCTCTTCGACCCTTCCTATACTCCGCCCAAGTTCACAACGACGTTGCGAACGGAAAGGTTTGTGTGATCGGGACGGCTTCGCCAATGTGTGCGTAATTAATCGTCTCGAGACTCTGTCGAGTCACCCGGAGGATCTTTCTGTTTTGCTTCGTTCCCGATGTTTGCGAATGGTTTTCAAATTCCGTTTATCGCATCGGTGGTGACCTAACCCGGCGGGGAAATAGAGTTCGGCCTCGCAAGACCAAGCTGACCAATTTTCTGCTGTGATGAACGAATCTCGCATGCGATTCTGACATTGCAGCTGGGTCGATGCGAACGCGACATTTCTCGCGATTGCGGTGACCGATGGAATGAATTGGACCAGTAGGAGCAGATTTCAAGGATCTCCGGTGGTTACATTTCTTCACAAAGAGGGAGCTTTCTATGGTTTCGTTGTTACTCGCGTTCGTACTTTCGGGCGTTACAAGTGAACAGCAACTCCAACAAGACTACGCCGATGCCTATCAGCAGTCGGTTGACCAGGAAAAACCGTTGATGGTGGTTGTGGGTGCTCCGTGGTGCCCCGCCTGCAAGGTCTTAAAAGAAACAACAATCAAACAAATGGCTCAGACCGGCGAACTTGATTCGGTCAGCCTGGCCGTGATCAATCGCGATGAAGAACCGGAATTGGTGAAGCAGCTGACGGAAGGCGAAAAGATGCTGCCCCAGATCATCGTTTTCACGAAAGACCATGGAAGCTGGAAACGCCTTCGGCTGAAGGGTTTCCAACCCAAGAAGCCCGTAAGATCGCTAATCAGACGAGCCTTGGGTACATAGTCGATTTCGTTCGGCTTTTTGATGAGTGCATTTCCACCATTGATGTGGGACATCGCAAGCGAGGATCTTTCCTGGCACCGGCGAATGAAAAAAATGCACTCATCTGATTTCTGGCATCTGATTTCTGGCACGCTGGCTTCTGGCTTGCTGAATCCTGACCGGATCAGCAAAGCCTGTTTACTGTTCGGCGTTTAGTAACCAAAACCAGGGCAATTCAGTTTTTTCAAACTAATCAATGTCGCTCGGCTCTCCGAGCCGACAGCGTTATCGGCTAAGGGAGCCGAGCGACAATGTGGAACACTCCAAAGTGAAAAAGTGATTAGCCCTGCGTTATCGGCTCTGACGGCCGACCAACATTGCCCATCTTCAAGAACTGAGTTGCCCGGTCGGCCAAAACAAAGAGGCTTCGCCGTGGGACTGCAATCGGCTATCTTTGCGTTGTATTGGAACCTCAATCAACACAAACTTAGCCGATCATGACTTTTCCCGACGAACTCTCTGCTCTGATTCGCACCGATGAACCCCTGGGGCCGCTCGTTTGGCTCGGCATCGGTGGTCCGGCTCACTATTTTTCTCAGCCCAGCACAGAGCAAGAGCTCAAACAGGTTGTTTCGGCTGCCAACGATGCAGGGCTACCCGTTCGTGTTCTGGGTAGCGGATCCAATGTGCTGGTCCGCGAATCGGGGGTCGACGGCTTGGTGATTTCCATGTCCTCGCTGCCCGGTCAAGAACCAGCAATCAACGACAGCTCCGTGACCGCGCTTGCTGGTACCAAGCTTTCCACTGCGGTGATCGAATCCGTCGGTGCCGGACTTGCGGGGTTGGAACACTTGATCGGCATTCCAGGGACCGTCGGCGGTGCCGTGGTAGGCAATGCATCCGCAGGTGGTCGAGATATCGGTAGTGCTGTTGAAAAAGTGACGGTAATGGAGAAGGACGGCAGTCTGCGGGATCTGGGGGCCGAGGAAGTCGGGTTCTCGCACCGTAAGTCTTCGCTGACAGGGCTGATCGTTTACAGCGTCACATTTTCGCTTGAACCCCGCGACGCTGCCGACCTGACCAAACGGATGCAAAAGCTCTGGATCAGTCGCAATTCCACTCGACCAGACGAGGAACGCCGGATCGCGATGCCGTTCATTGATCCGGATTCGATGCCAGTTCGAGAACTAATTGCGTCGGTCGGTTTATCGGGCAGTCGTGAAGGCGAGGTCGCGTTGGATGCCAATCGCCCCAGTTACATGGTGGCACATCCGGGGGCGACAAGCGATCAGTGCCTGAAATTGATCGAACGCGTCCGCGAACAAGTTTTGTTACAAACCGGGATCGACTTGCAGTTGAACCTGCAAATTTGGTAATCGTTGCATTCGATTTGGAGTAGCGAAATTCGCCAAGAATTTCGGCCGTTCCCTGATTCGCCGAAAGTCTTGGCGATTTCCGCTACGGCGATACCCAGTGTTAAGGAAGACACACCCAGTGGCAATGCGCAACGAACTGCCGGAATCCAATCGTCCGATTCGAGATCTAATTCGGCGGTCCATCAAGGCCCCTGCTGCGCTTTCGATTCTATGGCCAGCGATCCTGATTCTGGGTGGTTATTTGGCGTGGCATCGTTGGGGTGCCGAGCATGTGGCCGCAGGCCTTGGTGGCGTGCGAGCTGAATCGATCCAGGTCACCAAACCGCCGATGTACGTTCGCAGCGATGTCGTTGCGTCGGTGTACAACGATACTGCCATGAGTGGTCTATCGCTGATGGATCGATCTGCGACGTCAAAAATTGCAGCCGCGTTTTCGATGCATCCATGGGTTCGCGACGTTTTATCGGTTCGCAAACTTCCCGGCGGCGTGGTGGATGTTCGATTGGATTATCGACTGCCTGTCGCGATGACTCGCGTTTACAAACCACAATACGCGGCAACTGAAAAGTATTACCTTCCCATTGATGGCGATGGGGTTTTGTTACCCAGCGAAGAATTCGCTCGCAGCGAAACACGCGACTTTATCCACATCGAAATTCCGGGTGTTGATTCCAATAATCGCCCCGGTACGAAATTTGGTGATCGACGTGTCGAAGCCGCCGCCGCGTTGGCTGAAATGCTAAAGCCGTTTCGCGAGCAAGCCGAGATTCGATCCATCCAAGTCGTCGGCGACCCGCGTTTCAACGAGATTCCACAGCTGGAAATTGAGACCATCGACGGTCGCCACTTCGCATGGGGAAACCCACCCGGCTTGGAAGCACCCGGCGAAGCGACCGCAGAAATGAAGATCCAAACACTTCTGCAATCCGAGAAAGCGCCAACGTTGGACCTGCGAATGGCTCGGCCCAGAATCGATTTTCGCCGGTAGGCCAGCGTAGGACCATTGTCTCCATTGTCCGTCCACGAAACGATCAACTCGCTAACGACTTTCAAACCGGTCAATGTCGCTCGGCTCTCCGAGCCGACAGCGCTTTCGTCTAGTGCCGCGTCAGGCTCAACTTTTAGGGTAGTGGATCTTGTTAAAGATCCTGA
>CAYVAN010000326.1:0-3445 GCA_964449225.1 uncultured Rhodopirellula sp. | reverse complement strand
TCCGGTTCTGTGAGAGGCCCACCGGGGAGCAATCCCCCGGGCCTACTCGACCAATGCAACACCGTGCAATGCAATTGCCTGAACTGCGCTCCGCTTGTTCCGGCCTACATCCATTCTGAAAATGCTCTAAAACAGAAATCGATGCTTCTTGCGTGTGCATTTGAAATGCACCAATTTAGACGAACATCATTGCCAAACGACGACGTCATTGAGTAAACAGTTGCAGCGCCGGATCACCAATCACGACGTAGAGCAAGATGTTCTGTTTGGGACGCTGTATAGGTTCAGTGACAACAAACTCATCCGAGTCAAGATCATGAAATTGGATGATCGCATTGATCAGTTCTTGGTAAGCGGTGCCGACGGTCTTGCCCGCTGTCCATGATTCCAGGACCGGATACAAGTGCGGAAAACCGTGGCTGAGTCTTTGATGGCCAAAGGCAACCAATGCCCCTTGATCGATGGCCCGTATGACGAAAGCGTCTCGCGGTTGGACATCATATCCACCGGGCGCTTTTCGCATCGCTGGAAGATCCGACTTGGTTGGAACAGCTGAAAAACACGATCCTGTTAAAAGAATCTTTCCAGTCATATCCTTGGGTAAACCATCGACATCAAGGCTGCATGACATTCCAGGGATCCCATGCCCATGCATGATGATGAGATTGGATTTGGTGAAAGCACGGGCAAGACCCTTCGGCATGTCAGTGATAAATGATCGGTTCCCCTTCGTAGTCAAATTCCATGTCGGTTCATCTTTTAAACGCGGTGCATTGATCGACCGGGGGTTGTAAATCGCTGCAATGGGCATGGAGATGCCGCGACTACTAAAAGCTTGTCGAAGCACTGCCGACTTTTGAAGCGACCGGGTTTCTGCATCGCTGGAAACTTGGCTGATCGCCAGCGGGCGTTGCTGATCAACTTCAACGGCTTGATGATTAATCGACTGGTCGATGAGTCGTGAAAAACTTGATGCATCGGACGCGACCAAGAACCCAGGCAAAACGTCTAGCTCGGGATCTTCGTCAAGCGTTGACAAAAGCTTCCACAATCCAAGCACTGTGTTTTCACGAAACGTCTCCATTCGGGGAGCGATCGCAAGGTGTTTGATTTTACGACGGCGAAGCTCGTTTTGTACCCGCAAGAATTCGGTGGGATTCGAATGAAGCTCAGCTAAGCTGGCGACGCCGATCCATTCGGCGTTTCGGTGCGTCGCAAGCTTCCGCAATGACGCCGTATAATCCTTGTCTGAATGATCTGTCAGGATGCCATAGCGGTTGCCAGCCACTCGATGCGGCACCGTTTTCAGCACGAATGCGGATTGGCTTCGCTGGTCAGCGTTAGGCGGATGCTCCCGCGTGACACGAGGTAAGTCCTGCAACCGGGGGACTGCAAACGTCTCTTTTCTATTAGCTTTCCGCCCAGGGGTGCCCTTCAAGGTTCCTCCATCGGCAGCGATACCAAACCTCGCCCGGTAACGTATGACATCCGTCGCATTCACCTTACCGTCTTGATCGGCGTCCCAACGATCGAACTGGCCTGCAAAACGACTGGTCTGGACTTCATGGCGGGTCAATTCCCCGTCTTTGTCGCGATCGTATCGCTCCATGATTTCATCGACGGATGGCAATCGACCTTGTCCAACCGCTGGCGATCCGATCAATAGAGACAATAAGAAGATTGACCGAATCAATGCTCGTCCTGATCCGCGAAGATTAGAGTTCAATGGTTTGTCCTTGTTGCGATAACTCAAAACCCGCAGCACGAATCGATCTCGCGGCTTGGCTGTCGGGAACAATGGCCGGATTGGAATGGTTCATGTGAATAAAGTGGATTTTGGCTCGTTCAGATCGCTCGGATTCCTCGAAGCGTTTCATTGTTTCGGTGATGAACGGATGAGGAATCTCTGACATATCACGGCCAGGTAATTCCTTTACGTCAAAGAAAGTTGCATCCAGAAATGCGTAGTCGACATCCGCAACAACATCATTGATGGAGATGTCCCAACGATCCCATTTATCGATGTCTGGCAGGTACAAACAACAACGGTTGGGCCCTTCGACACGAAAGGCGACCGTTTCTGAATACTCATCGCGGTGCGGCACCGGGATCACGGTCAGCTTTAGACGCTCGTTTAAACGAACGGTGCCACCTGCCTGAATTCGACGGAGCTCAATTTGTTTTAGGTCAACGAGCTGATTCCAAGGCCCGTTTGTTTCCAAGAACGCTTTCATTCGAGGCATGCAGTGAACGGGAATTTCAGTGACGCCCATCACTTCGCGGCCCAAGTGAATCAGACCAGCGTAATGGCCGACATGCGCGTGCGTTGGAAAAATTCCCGACAAAGCATTGCCGCTCAGTTGCGGTACCAACTGATCCAATAGCCTCAGTTGTTCTCGGAAATCCGGAGTGCAATCGAGCAACCACCTTTGCCCGGAATCCGGGTCAACGATTGCAACACAACTGGTGTATCGACGGTTCTTTGGATCTGCCCAAGCACGTTGACAACATTCACGCTGGCATCCGGCCTGGGGATATCCGCCGTCCTGTGCAGTTCCCAGCACAACCATCAACGGGGGATCTGCGTAGACAAGCTGCGCAGTAGAGACGAACGGCATCAATATCAGGATGAGGCATTGTGCTGCTCGTGACATGACGGATTCCTTTTTCGAGCTGCCGGGCATCGTTGTTGGATGAGGATTGAAAGAACTGCCTTTTCGGTGCTTTAGAGCATAGACACTTTTACGATAAGTTCATTTCAAGATGCCGTCAAAAATCCTGATATTCAATTAACGCGATTTCATAAATTGAACTGCTCAATTGGCCTTGGGCCGTGGCACCTTGCTGCGGCCACCCTTCACACCCTTGCGACGTTTGGATTGGCGTCCGCCCCTTGCTGATTTTTCGGGTGCGTCGTACTCGACTTCAGCAAGCGGTTTGCCGATGTTTTCCTTTAGCTGAAGCACTCGGTCGCGAAGCGATGCGGCGCGTTCAAATTCTAAGGCCTCCGCTGCGGCAATCATTTCTTGTTCAAGTGCATCAACGAACTCGATTGTAATGTAAGTTCCGTCCGCTTCGCCCTTCGCGGCGGCTGACGCCTTGCGATGTTTCGATGCATCCGCTTCGATACCCGATCGAATGCTCTTGATGATCGTCTCAGGCGTGATGCCATGTTCTTCATTGTACTTTTGTTGGATCGCACGCCGACGTTCAGTTTCATCGATCGCCATCTTCATCGAATTGGTCACTTTGTCTGCATACAAGATAACCTTTGAATTCGCGTTTCGAGCCGCACGGCCAATCGTTTGAATCAAGCTGGTTTCGCTGCGCAGGAAACCCTCTTTGTCAGCGTCCAAAATCGCGACCAGCGAAACTTCGGGTAAGTCGAGTCCTTCACGCAGCAGATTTACGCCCACCAAGCAATCGAAGCTGCCGGCGCGAAGTT
>CAYVAN010000325.1:0-3449 GCA_964449225.1 uncultured Rhodopirellula sp. | reverse complement strand
TACTTCACACGGATGGAAGACGTCACACGATGGCAAGAAACGAACAACTCATTCGCCAGCACAAGCTGTTGCAACTGCTGGAATTTTCGCGATTTGGGCGAACGCTTGAAGAATTACGTTTGGATCTGGTGGCGGATCTTGGATTGACGACGTTGCACGAGCGCACCGTTCGCCGTGATGTCGAAGCATTGCAAGCGGCCGGGTTCGATATCCAAGCCGACACCGTCGAACGCGGTAAGGTGCTGAAGCTTAGCCAGGCTGCGACCGGGGTTCACGAAGTCGGCATCTCGGCGTCTGAAATGATCGCACTTTCGATCGGTCGCGAACTCCTGTACCCGCTCGTCGGGACTCAGTATTGGCGAGGGATCGAATCTTTCTGGAACAAGGTCCAGGAAACGGTTCCCGATGGCGTTTTTGATCACTATGCCCGCTATCGCAAAACGCTGCACGTTTTTGGGACGCCCAGTAAATCGTACGCTGAACACGAAGGCATGCTGAAAACGATCAACCGGGCGATCGTCGAACACCGTGTGGTCGAAGTTCAATACGAATCGGTCGGCAAGCCGATGACCAAGCGACTGATCGAACCCTACGGCTTGGCGGTTTACCAGAGCAGCATCTACGTCGTCGCGGCGGCTCATGAAGTCGAAGACCCCAAGGAACGGCTTCGGAATTGGAAACTGGATCGGTTCCACAAGGCCACCGCGCTAGATGAATACTTCAAAGCAGACGAATTGGACCTGTCGGAGCACCTGGGGCGCAGCATTGGCATTTTCAGTGGCGACGCGGCAACCTTGGTCAAAATTCGCTTGGGCCAGCGAGCCGCAGCGTACGTCCGCGAAGATCCCTGGCACCCCGAACAAAAGCTCGATCCGACCGACGATGGCGGGTCAATCTTGATCGTCCCAGTATCCCACCCCCGCGAAGTCCTGCCCAAAGTCCTGTCGCTGGGCAGTGATGCCGAGGTCATCGAACCCGATTCGTTCCGCCAAGCCGTCAGTGAAGCGGTGGCCAAGATGGCTGCCAAATACACCGAAGGGCTGGCCTAGGCTTTTGACTTGCGGCAGAAACAAGAAAACGCCTATTTTTGCTTGCATTTTGAAGCCAACACGCCGTCTTGAAGGAACTTTCGCCCCCGTGCATCGTCAAAAGTCCACGTTGGAATCCGCAAAGGGCCTCCGCACCCCTCCGCAGGCGGTGTTGGCAAGGAATTGCGGGAATCAGAATTGGCCGATGTTACGACCGGCTTGTTCGTCAACATTGACATTGAATCGTCGCAATAAGAACACAGAATGGGAAGCAAAGTGCCAATCGATTGCGGGTATTTCAGGCCCAACTATACTCGGGCCTCGACTCTTGCCGGGGCGGGCTGCGCGCTCACCACGACATCCGCCCACGCATCATCGAACGAAGATTCGGCATTCCGATTGAAGCCAAAACACCTCCAGAAGCCCTTCAAGTGAACCGTTATCGATCACTTTGAAGACCATTTTTAATCATCAACCGCTTGGGCAAGTCGCCCGTTTAGCAAAGCAAAGGTTTGGTCTATGACCTCGCGCCCGCGTCCTTTTAAGAAGCATCAAGCTGACAAACGCTCCGCCAAATCGACTCGTTCCACCAAGCGAAGTCATCAAAAGCGACGCCAAAGTCTTCTGGAAACGTTGGAATCTCGCCAATTACTGGCGGGGCCTCAACTGGTCGGGATCCAGCCCAACGAAGGCGATTTGATCGTTGATGGAAGTGTGCGGAACGAGGCACCGCGTGCTTTGACGTTCCGGTTCGATGAAGTCCAGCAGATCGACGATCAAAATCTTAGCGGCATTCAGCTGCAACGTGCCGGTGGTGACGGCCAATTCGGGACTGCGGACGACGTCACCATTCAGCCCGGCTTGGTAACGCTTGGTGACAATGCAAACAACGAAATCGTTGTACGGTTTGCCGATGCATTACCCGACGACCGGTATCGCGCGACCGTGTTTGGCGTTGACAGTCCAAGCCAAGGTATTCAGGCGATTCGCAACATTGATGGCGATGCGTTCCAACCGTCGGTGCCTGGTCAGGGTGCAGAGGTTGTCAATTTTGAATTGCGACTCGGTGCGTTGATCGAAGCCGTCGTTCCGCAACCGGTCGTTCGCACCGCGGATGGGTCGCTGATTCAAAACCGAAACGAGATCGTTGTTTACTTCAACGAAGATCCGTTGTTTGTCGAAGATGCATCGGCAACCGGCAACATCACCATCGGGACTCAGCAGATTGCCATCACTGGTAATCTGGTCGATGGAACGTTCGACGACACGCAGATCAACTTTGCCCCCAGTTCGACGGCAACCCGAGTCGCTGCGACGGCGGACGCTGCAACGCAAACAGTTACGGTTTCTTATCCCGTCGGCATCACCAACTTTTCGGCGATTGCCACGGCGATCGACAGCCTGGCTGATTTCAGCGCCAGCGTCGTTGCGGGCAACCCCAACGCTATCTTTGTCGCACCGGCCGGTGGTACCAAGGTCGCCGGGAACGCCACCGAACGCTCCGCTGAAAACCCTCGTTTTTATCAACTGCTGCTGACGCAAGACACCGTTCGCACAACGGACGACGCGTTGTACTTTCCCGAAACAGTCGTCTACGACGAAGCCACTCACACGGCTCGGTTGATCTTTGCAGACGACATTAACAATCTGGGTACGGACGCCGACGGAAACCCGGGTGTGGGAATCGGCGGCGGAACCTTCCGATTGCGGATTGGCACGGCGGTCGACGATCGCGTTGACTTGATTTTGCCTCCGACGACAACCGACCTGACCGGCACCGATGCGGGCGGGACTTTGACGACAGCGTTTGACGTCGGAGTCTTAGACAATTCAAACGGAATCAGCAGTCTGGTTTTTAGCGAATCGATTTCGCCTGAACCGTTCAACATTGAACTTCCCGGCGGTAACGACGACCCAGGTCGTCGCGAAATTCCTGAATTGGCCGGTGGCGGATTAGTTCAATTCGTCAACGCAGCTTTTGGGAATCCTAATTCCGAATCGGCCGCTGACGTGACCGATGGCATCACCGAGATTTCGTACAACTTCCAGGGGATTTTCGCGTCCAACGGCGGTAATTCTTTCCTGAACCAGATCACCGAACGACAGCGGACTCGCGTTCGTGAGGCGTTGGACCTGTGGTCGCGCAGCGTCGGAGTCCAGTTCCGTGAAACGGTGGATTCGGGGATTACGTTTGCCGTTGGTGACCCGTCGGTTTTGCCGCCGCTTCCGAACACGCGTTTGCAATCGTTTCCGGTTCTTGGTGCATCCTTGCGGATCGACCCAACGTTTACTGATCCGGCAATCGTATTCAGCAATCAAACTAACTTTGGCACCGCATTTGGCGAAGATTTCTCTCGCAAAACAGCCGCCGGAATTGGCTTTTTGCTGGGATTAGAACAGGCCCCCGGCTTGCCCTTGCAG
>CAYVAN010000324.1:0-3480 GCA_964449225.1 uncultured Rhodopirellula sp. | reverse complement strand
TTTGTCTGGGTCAGTGGGGCGATTGCTCATTGGTTCCATGGTCTCATTTGTTTTGTGTAAGCTTGTTCAAATGATGTTGCGTCTGGTAAAAGCCCTATCGCAACCATCTGTCTGCAAGCTAGTTTTTTTGTTTGACCTTGATTCAGGCCCATTGGTGCTTACTTGACCCAAGACGATCCTTCCTCACAGTCTTCCAGCTTTGAATCCTCTGGTTCCGAATGCTCTGGTTCCGAATGCTCGAGTGCTGGTAGCGATCCGGGGACCACAACGCTTGGACGATTGGTCGCGATGGACAATCCCAGGTGGGCTGGGCTGGTGGAACAGTATTTTGATCGTGTATTTCGGTGGTGTATCGACGGTGGGGTTGATGAGCACACCGCAGCCGACATTGCCCAAGAAGTATTTATTTCGGCGTTGGGAAGTCTGCACCGATTCAAACGCAGCGACCAAAGCACTTTTAGCGGCTGGTTGCGGCGGATCACTCAGCGACGCATCGCTGATCATTGGCGTCGCAAACGCGAACGGGCCGTGGGAGGAACCGAGGCCATCGAGTTGTTTTCACAGCTCACCTCGATTCGCAATTCTGTTGATCCTGATCACATCGATCAGGGACTCGATGATGAACGACTGCTCAACGCGATTGCGTCAGTGCAAAGTGATTACCAAGGAACAAGTTGGCGAGCATTCTGGATGACAACGGTTGAAGGTCGATCAGCGACGGACGCAGCATTCGAGCTGGGCATTACACGCAATGCGGTCTATTTAGCGAAGAGCCGAATCACCAAACGACTGCAAACTGTGATTGAGGAAGAAGACAAGCCGATTCCGCCCGATGAGTTTGACTCATAACGGTGTTCCGGCCTACGGGATTACAAACCCGACTGCCTACAAACCCAACAATGACACAGCCGCCGCGTACTCGTCAGCTCTTCGGCGAATTCCTGCTTCGCGGAAAGCCTCGCTACGGGAATTCCAATCGTCGGCAATTTGTTGACGATAGTGGTCGCGTTTTTCCATCGATTTCAAATCGTTGATCTGACCAATCAACTGCAACATTGCTTGATCGTTGGGTGAAAGCCCAAGTGTTAACATTAAATTCACCAGCACCGACATCGCGCGGTCTGGGTCACGATCTCCTTCGCGATCAAGTATGACGGCGTTGGATGCGAGCGTCACCGCCGCGTTGAAATCGGGTGGACTTAATTCAGCGATTCGCAACGCCAGCAGCGCCAAAATCCTCGGGCGGCGATGATGAAGACTCGCAAACCGTTGGATAATGGTGACCAGCGATTCTTGAATGTCCAAACGATACTCGGGGTCGCCGCTGGCGACCGAGACTTTCAAACGGCGGAGTACCGAGTGGTTTAGAAAATCAAGGTCGCCCGATTGAATTGTCAACTGACCGCCCTTCATGAAACTAGCATTGGTGTCGGAATTTATTAGCAGAATCGTGGAAGTGATATCGTCGGGATCGTTATGCGTGATTCGCCAAAGCGTCGATTTATTTCCGTCGATCGCACTGTACGCACCGAATCCCGGGGGCGAGTACACGGTGCTGGCGATTTTGATCAATCGCATCGGTCTTATCGGGCGTGATCGATAGACGTTGGGTTCCAGGGATATTTCCACGATGTCAGTGATGGACGACGGTGTATTTGGCGGTGCCGAAAATTCCAGCTTCACCATTTTTGTGTTCCCGACGGGACTGGTAAACTGGATCGTTGCGGTGTCAAAGAACGCGTCGATTTTAGGAAAACTGATCCAGCCGTTTTTTTCAACAGTTGCTTTTTCGGGGTGCACTCTTTTGACACTATCGATGCGGCACGGTCGCCATCGTGTTCGATGCCATTGGTCAAATTCATAGCTGGCCGGACGACTTATCAAAGCGTCGATGCCAGCCAAGACCGTTTCTTCGTTTAGCGGCTGACTCGGATGCAATAATTGGTTTACCAGTGCTTCGTAGTCACAATCTGCAATGGTCTGCCAGATTTTTCGCGCTGCGTCGTTGGGCAATTGCCGCATCGCTACGTCCACCATTTGCGGTGTTGGACGACGAGAGTCCACCGACGGCAACGGTAGAGATTGCCAACGTAGGATCGAAGCGATAGCGATGGGTGCAATCTTTGTCGGCATCGCGGCAAGCCGTTTATAGATCTGATCAGTTGATGCACCGAACGAAATTCCACGACGTTTTAGAATTTCATCGTAAGAAAGAATTGATTTCCCTCGCGAAGATTTACGATTGGCGATTTGATTGAATAAGCGATCGTCCGCCAGATCGTTCCACTGTTGGTCGGTCCTTTCTGTTGATTTGGGCCGTTGGATTTCTAGATCTTGCCCGATGGAAGATTGCTTTCGCAATCGGTTGGAAAACAACGCCGTAGTCCCAACAAAGGCACACACCACACCGCCCAAAACAAACCCGTGGAAAACTCGCTGTCGTCGGGTCGTTCGTTGTTGAAACGCTTCGATTGGTTTGCACAATGCTGCCGCGTTCATGGGGCGTTGGACTTGATCGACGCTAAGACATTGGCGGATCAGCGTCTTGATTGGTCCGGGCGCGCGGCATCGCGACAGTCGATCAAAGCAAGCGTCTAAGTCGCCGCAAATCGCCATCGCCAATTTGGTATCGGGGTCATTCGAAACGTAAGGCGGATGGCCTGTGACCAATTCGCACAGCATTGCACCGAGCGAAAAGACGTCGCTGCGGGCAGTTATTTGATCGACGTGGCCCTTGGCTTGTTCGGGCGGCATGTAGGTGACCGTTCCAATCACGCTGCCTGGACGGGTGGACGAAGAAGATGCGTTACCGGGCCGCGAATCGCTTGGTGTTGTCGGATTCGTTATCGTCTCGTCGGCGCGCCGGATCGTTTGGATTCGCGTGAGTGACTTTGCATCACTCCGTGATCGCGAAGGTTCGGCTATGTTTTCGGGGCCAGCATCGATCACTCGTGCTAGTCCCCAATCGATCACGAACACATTGTTGTTGGAATCAATCATCACATTGGACGGTTTCAAGTCTCGATGAATCACACTTCGTCGGTGCGCGTGAGCCACTGCGTCACAGACTTTCAAAAAGATCGAAAGCTTGGCGTGAAGGTTGGCGCGTGTCGTGAATCTGTTTTGACGTTTCCACTGCGACAGCGTTCGTCCGCGAACCCAGGCCATCGTGTAGAACATCCGCCCATCGGGCAGCCGACCGATGTCATGAATGGGGACGATGCCGTGATGTTCCAATTGGCTGCTAATTTGAGCTTCTTCGATGAACCGGCTGATCACCGTTTCGCTGAGCGTTCGACTGGACCGGATCGTCTTGAGTGCTAACTGTCTTTGCAGCCGACGATCGCGAACCCGGTAAACCATCCCCATACCGCCGCTGCCGATTTCTTCAATCACCTCATAGCGGTCAGCAAAAACAAGGGGCGTCACGACGGGCTCTCAGTAGGTGGATTGTTGCTGGAAAAAATCGTGAGCAATCCC
>CAYVAN010000323.1:3067-3518 GCA_964449225.1 uncultured Rhodopirellula sp. | reverse complement strand
AGCAAGTAGCGATCGCCGCGTAGGCGTTCGGTTTCCCCGCAATCGCCGAAGCTCTGCGCGAGCTTCGCTACGGCGATAGGGTCTGCAGTTTGAAAGACTGATTTGCCCTGGCAACCAGAATTAGCGAACCGGTTCGGTCAATTCCTTTCCGGTGGTACACTAAACGGGTGTTTCGTTTTGACTGACCTGTAAGGATTTTGACTTGGCTACTGATAATCTTGTTCCGTTGACGGCTAATCCCACTGCTATTCACGAACTGGCACCGTACAAGACTCTGGAAAACGATGAACTGAACGCTCGGATTTCGGCGGTGCGTCAGCAAATGGGTGACCGGTTAATGATCCTGGGGCACCATTATCAACAAGACGAAGTCATTGAGCAGACCGACTTGCGTGGCGACAGCTATCTGTTGAGCGAGAATGCGGCGGAAAGCAAGACTTGCGAAACGATT
>CAYVAN010000323.1:228-3057 GCA_964449225.1 uncultured Rhodopirellula sp. | reverse complement strand
CTGAAACCGCTAACATTTTAGCCAACCGACCCGAAAAGCTTGCCGAACGTGATGGGCGGCGAACCACCGTGATCCTGCCCGACATGGCGGCTGGTTGTTCGATGGCCGACATGGCCGCGATCGCTCAAGTCGAAGCCGCCTGGGCTGACATGGCCGAAGTGATTGACACCGAACGCGTTATTCCCGTGACGTACATCAATAGCTCTGCGGCACTGAAAGCATTTTGCGGCCGTCATGGCGGAATTGTTTGCACCAGCAGCAACGCGGCAGCCGTTCTTGACTGGGCGTTCGAGCGGGGGGATCGAGTTTTCTTTTTCCCCGATCAGCACTTGGGGCGAAACACGGCTCTAAAAATGGATATCACCGAAGAACAAATGCCGGTTTGGGATCCGCACGATTTGGAACTGGGAGGAAATTCAGAGGAGCAGCTGGCGGCCAGCAAGGTGATCCTGTGGAAAGGGCATTGCAGTGTTCACCAAATGTTCCGGGCCGAGCATGTGCATCAGTTTCGGCAGCAGCATCCGGGGATCAAGATTTTGGTCCACCCTGAATGCCCGCGGGAAGTCAATGATTTGGCGGACGTTTCCGGCAGCACCGGTAAAATCCTAAAGACGGTCCAGGAAAGTCCGGCCGGAACCAAATGGGCGATCGGTACTGAATTGCATCTGGTCAATCGCTTAAAGGCAGAGCATCCTGAACAGGAAATTCACTTCCTAAGTCCGGTCGTCTGCATGTGTGCGACCATGTACCGAATCGATTTGCCACACCTTTGCTGGGTGCTGGAGAATCTTCGCGACGGCGCGGTGGTCAATCGGATCGAAGTTGATCCCGAAACAACCAAGTGGAGCCTGATCGCGTTGGAACGCATGCTCGCGGTGAAGTAACCCGCAATCGTATCTGTAACCCATGATTGATCTTCCACGAGCGTTCGCGGCCGGGCATTCCTATGCCCGGCCCGTGAGAGGTCGATGGAGAGTGTCGTTCGTTTGCACGAATTTCGTTCTCGACGATGTCAGCCCGTGGCCGCAAGCTGACCGCGTTCCCCTCACGCGATGGCGAACTCGCGGAGACAAAAATTGGTCTTTCAGAGACTGGATCGGGCCGCTTTCGTGACCCCGTCCAGGTCGTCCTGTTAGAGTACGTGGTTGACGAAATCGGTCAACGCCAGATCTGCCAATTTAGTTCGTCGGTCTCAGTGCTCCTTGGCGGTAAAGCGTTTCACCGAAGCGAGTTAGACCGCCGAACCCTTTTTTGGCATCTTCTGGAACAAGCAATCCTTTCGAGACGCCCGTTGACCAAGCCACCCATTCGGGCCGGTATGGGTGTGCCGGTCATCCGGTCGACTTTCCGGCCTGGGCAGCAATCACTAGGCTAGGGTTGGGTGAGGTTTGGCGTGAGAGTAGGCCGGAACAAACGCACCGCATTTCGGGCAGTTGCATTGGGCTGCCAAAACTGCGCTGCGTTTTTTTCGGCCTACATCCATTTTGGAAAAGTGCTTTGGCGAACATCGACGAACTGCTAGCGAAGCGGAAGGCCGACATTCGTAAATCTGCTCACGCGGCTCGCAAGGCTGCGGCAAGTAAGGCACGCCCGGGTGTCGAAATCGGTGTCGAAATTACTGACCGTCTGCGCGCATTGCCTGAATACCAATCGGCGGCCATCGTGATGTGGTACATCAATGTTCGTGACGAAGTTTCGACGCGGAATGCGGTTCAAGATGCCTTAACCAGTGACAAGCTGCATCATGACAAGAATGTCGTGATCCCGTACTGCGTCGACGATCAATTGGAACTGTTTTTGCTAGAGTCGTTGCAGGAGCTTGAACCAGGCAAGTATGGAATCCTAGAACCGAAAGCGTCACTGCGGCAAATTGCCGAAAAGCGACCGCAGGTTGCCGACATCGACTTGATTGTGGTCCCCGGAGTCGCCTTCGGTGTCCACGGCGAGCGTCTTGGGCATGGGAAAGGTTACTACGACAAACTACTGCAACGTGCCAGTCCTAAGACGCTGCTGGTTGGCTTGGCGATGGAGTGCCAGATCTTCGATAAGCTGCCAATGCAAGAACACGATTTCTACATGGACCGAGTCGTTACGGAAGACAGGGTTTACCAAGGCAGAGGCCGACGTTAGTTCAACGAAACAAGTTGATTCCGCGAAGAAAGATTGTTGATGATTGACACACCAACACCCAGCAGCAAGATCGCCGACCAAGCAATTGCCAACCAAGCAATTGCTGACCAAGCAATTGCTGACCATTCATCCCGTCAGATGAAGTGGGTTGACCGATTCACGGACACGCTGGACACCAAGTTGCGAATCCCGGGGACCAAGATTCGCTTTGGACTGGATTTCTTGCTGGGCCTGATTCCAGGAATCGGTGATGTGATCAGCTTAGGGCTTTCGGGAATCCTGATCGCAACGATGGCCAAGAACGGTGCATCGGGAAAACTGGTCGTGAAGATGCTGGGCAACGTGTTGCTGGATTCGCTGGTTGGAACTGTCCCGATTCTTGGGAACTTGTTCGATCTGTTCTACAAAGCCAACTACCGCAACTTGAACCTGATGCGAGAGCATTACGAAGAAGACAAGCACAAAGGCAGCGTTTGGCCGATCTTGCTGGCGGTGATCGCCGCCATCGTCGCGATGCTAGCATCATCCGCATGGTTGTTGATGAAGCTGTTCTCGTGGATCGGCACGCTGGCGTAAAACTGTTGCGCGGTACTGCGAACCGTTTCTACGCTGGATTCGCTACCAGCTCGGAGAGCTGGGTGACAATGTCGCTCGGTTCTCCGAACCGATGGCGCCTACGTTCCAGCCGCTGCTTCGCTA
>CAYVAN010000323.1:0-218 GCA_964449225.1 uncultured Rhodopirellula sp. | reverse complement strand
GGGGCACAGTGTCGCGCGGTTCACCGAACCGATGGGGTATGATCCCTGACGTGGGCACGCCACCAGCTCGGAGAGCTGGGCGACAATGTCGCTCGGTTCTCCGAACCGATGGCGGATGATCCCTGCCGCGTACTCGCTACCAGCTCGGAGAGCTGGGTGACACTGTCGCTCGGTTCTCCGAACCGATGGCGGACGATCCCTGCCGCGTAGTTTAGACC
>CAYVAN010000322.1:0-3526 GCA_964449225.1 uncultured Rhodopirellula sp. | reverse complement strand
CATGGCGGGGTTACAACGCGTTGAATACGTGTTGGTCGATCCCGAAAACAACGACATTGTGATTGGCGGTCCCGCCGAACCATGGACGATTCGCGAAGATGGCAGCGTTGTCGGAACTGTCTCCGGACAGCCAACGATGCGTTTGGCCGATCTGGCCGTTGCCATGCGAGGTCTTCAGCAAGCGTCGACCGAGGGCATCAGCTGCTCAATCGAACCAACTCCTGAAGGACGACGCAAGCTGCAACAGTTGCTTCGCGGCGTCAAACTTCGTCCGGGTCAAAATCCGGCTGCAATGGAGGAATCCATGAAGCAAGCGTTTGGCCCTCAGATGATTCACCTTACCGGTATACCAACCGACAGCCGCTACGCTCGTACCATGGTCGCAGCCGACTTTGAAATGAAGCGGGTTGCGATGGGGCTAACTCGGTCGGGCATAGAAGGCTTGCCCAGCTACATGGAAATGAGTCGAAACGCCAGCCACGGTGCGGGACAAAACCCGCGTTGGTGGATGGCATGTGACTACGAAGAAATGACTCGCAGCGAAGACGGCTTGGCTTGGAAGATGACTGGAAACCGCATCAAAACATTGACCGAGCAAGATTTGATCGATCAAAACGGAACGGCACAAAGAACTGGCAAACAAGACAAACTTGCGCAAGCCTGGGCCGACAAGATGAACGCTAACTTAGATGAACTAAGTGCCCGAATGCCAATCTTTGGTGAGCTGAAGAACGTAATGGACATGACTGTTTTAGCTACCTTGATTCGCCAAGAAGGCTTAGCTCAAAAAGCTGGCCTGGACTTGTCCGTGCTCAAAGGAGATGACAGCCCGGTGAAGTTGGCTTCCTACCAAGTTCCCCGAAGCGTTGCACCGCAATGCAGTTTCATCCGAGGTCGCAAAGGATGGGTCGTGACCGCTTCGGGTGGTGTCGACATCAACGCGTTTGAAGTCGTCAAAAAACAGCGTGTTGACGATTCGTTAAACGAGCAGATCAGCGCAAAGCTTGCGGCAAAGTCAGACAGTTGGTGGTGGAACTAGAAGCAACGCCATGAGCAGCTGGGGACACCGAACTTTCGAGGACGACATTGCGCTTGATTGGCTGGAGGATCTTTATGAATCCGAGCCACTGGCTTTCTTTCGTCATTGCCTAGACCTAAGTGATCAAGAAGAACTTAGTTTCCTAGCATGCGTAGGCGTCGTTTGCACTTCGGAAATGATTCATTCAATTCTGCGTGAACCAAGGCCCGCGGTACCCGAAGCCGCCCGCGTCTGGCTGGCCGATCAGCAAGACATCGAAATTGCTTTGCGAGGTCTAGTGCCAGAGTCAATCGATGCACTCGATCGTGTCCTATGCGAATCTTCCGAGATGACAATCCGCTGGCAAGACGCGGGTGAAATACACTACGGAACCTGGTACGGCGAAGTCGAATCGCTGAAAACACAGCTAAGCTTGATTGCCGTTAGCGGAACGTAGATTCGAACGCGTTTTAATCCCGGCTTTCCGCTGCCTCTAAAACCCCTTTGACTTTTGGCCAAAGGATCACTGCTTCGACGATCATCCAAGCCTCTAAGGCTAGCGTGGCAGATCCGACAAAAATCACGATCCAATTGGGGTTCTCTGCGGCCAGCCAATTTGGCAAATCACTGATCATGGCCCAAGCTGGAATCACCAACATAAACAACATTGGTAAGACCACGAACCAAACCGGGATATTGCGACGCCATAGGGAAAACGAAATTACCAAGAATGCGATACCCGCCAACAATTGATTCGTCGCACCGAACAATGGCCAAAGAATCAAACCGCCTTTACCTGCGTAAGTGGACAACCACCACGTTACACCAGAGAAACCGCCCGGCATCAAGCTTTCACCCGGTGGAGTTTCAGAAACAATCTCCGCAGGGATCTCGCCCGCCCAAGCCTGCGCCAGCGTTACAGGCGTTCCCGGGGCGGGTAAACCAGCAATAACCAATGCCAAAAGCACGGCGAAAATTGTTGCACCATGCTTATTGGTTAACCAAGAAACAGGATTTGCCGTTATCGCAGTCTCGCTGGCCGACTGGCCACCAACCAACGTTGCGGACAATTCTTGAACGACATACCGTTGCAATCGACAAGCCGTATCCAGGGTGGTCCCCGCAAACGAAGCAACCAAGACACCCATGATGGCAACTGCAATTTCAGAGGGAACGGAAATGGCTTTCAAAAAGTTCGCTGATCCATCCACAAAAGCGCCAACCTTCGCCGCTAACCCGCTGGCCGACGCCCATGTTTCGTATCGGGCATTGTAAGCTGCATCGCCGAAAACGATTTCGCCGCTTGGACCAGGTGCCCCTAAACCTAATCCCGACACGCATGCCAAAATCACAATCGTCGCCAAAAACCCCTCAGTCAGCATCGATCCGTAACCAACAAACTGCGCATCGGCTTCGGTCTTGATCTGCTTGCTGGACGTGCCCGAGGAAACCAAGCAATGAAAGCCGCTACAGGCTCCGCAGGCGATTGTGATAAACAAAAACGGAATGACCGATGGAGCACCTTCGGGGTTGGCACGAATCATGGGCGCGACGATTTCCAGCGGAATGCGATCGCCGCTTTCGGTCAATCCGCCGATACATCCTGCTGTTACCAAGCCGACCAAAACCATTCCTAATGCTGAAATCAATTGCAACGAATTGATGTAGTCGCGGGGTTGCAACAACACCCAAACCGGCAACACCGATGCGATGTAAGAATATCCCAGCAGCAAGACGACCCAGGTCAGGATCGACCAACCCGCCATGACTTCGTTCATTGCCCCCAAAATGCCACGATTACCAAAAATCAACGCTGCATACATTGACGCAAGGGCGATCAAAGACGGAACCAACAAACCAGCCCCCTTACGGTGCAACCACAATCCAATCACGACCGCGATGGGAATCTGAACCATGCAAGGAACAATCGATTCTGGATACTGCTTAAAGACAGCAGCAATGACTAATCCAAAAATGGCTAGAACGATCGTCAGAGCCATGAAAAGAACTAACAAAAACAACAAGCGCACACGGCGATTTAGAACTCTGCCAGCAACGTCACCAACGGTTTGCCCACAGCTACGCATCGATACGACCAGTGCGCCAAAATCATGAACCGCACCAATGAAAACCGAACCAACTAGCACCCAGACAAGAGCCGGCAACCAACCCCACATCACCGCGATTGCGGGCCCAACGATGGGACCGGTGCCTGCGATCGACGTAAAGTGATGTCCAAATAAAACACTGCGATCGGTCGGAACAAAGTCGCAATCGTCACGTAATGCCACGCTTGGCGTGACCGCCGATGGATCAAGACGAAAAATGGTTCGTGCCAGCCACTTGCCATAAGTGTGGTAAGCGACCAGGTAGGCAATCATCACGCCCAAGGCAATCAATAGTGTCTGCATGAAGTCCGTCTTTACTTAAAGCTGTGCCCTCTTGATACGATTGCACCGACTAGCAGTTTAAGAAAGTAGGCTGAAAGGGCCCGACGCGATATCCGGC
>CAYVAN010000321.1:0-3561 GCA_964449225.1 uncultured Rhodopirellula sp. | reverse complement strand
GGTCATCAAAAATTGAAATCAATCCTTGACGCCGAGCGCATCATCAGTCGAAATATTGCTTCGACTTGTGGGTAAAGACAAGGTCCTTGACCCACCCTACGATCGACGATCTATGTTGGCGTTCACTTGGGGCGTTGACGCGGGGCTTGGATCTGCGAAACTTCTGACTTCTTGGAACGCTGTTCCAAAACATGCGGCCGTGGCGGAATTGGCAGACGCGCCAGACTAAGGATCTGGTGCCCGTTTTAGGGCGTGGAGGTTCAAATCCTCTCGGCCGCATTTGATTCAACACTGCAAAACAAGGGTTTATCGGCATCTTGCTGATAAACCCTTTTTCTTTGGCTGCTCTCCTGTTTTGTGTTCGGGACCCCCGATGGGACCTGTCTGAGCGGACCCACATCCAGTACCGAGATGCGTGTGCCTTCCTGAAGGCCCAGCATATCGGTCATTGCGCAAGGCACTGATGGAGTGTCCGCACAGCATGGAGGTGGAGCCAGCAATTCGGCGCAAGCGATCAGCAATTCACGGATTTTCTTCACTCGATGGCTGCGAAATTTCTTTTAAAGCGGAGATCAAAAAGCGGCAATTAGATAATACCCTTCTCTCCCTCATCTACTCTCCCCTCGTTTGCCTGCCTACCTCTCTGTCTGTGCCCCATGTGATCGAGGGTGCTTGGCTGCATAATCGGGCTGTTGGTTGGGGGCGGTGGTGCGATAATCGCGGTCACTCTATGCCTGTTGATTGTTTCGGTGCGACGGAGACGGGGCGGATGGTAAATGAGGCCATGGATGCGATCGAGTTTCCATGCTCTCGGGGTTGGCTAAGTTCGTTTTCAAGCGAGCGATCGCACCCCGATCGTATGAGCGCCCGTGAGTCCGTCGCGATGTATCACCGTCGCAGCCTGATGGGTGACGTGATGCGTCAGGTGCGATCGCTGTCAGGCCGCTACTATCACTGGCTATCGCGGTGTCCGCGCCTGCTCAGACGCATGCTCACGATCGATGGTGAGCGTCTGGCTGAGGCGGATGTGGCGGCTAGCTACTTTACCTTTTTAGCCGGTCAGCTACCCGACGGTGCCGAGCGTCGTCGAGTTGTGTCGCTGATCCGATCAGGTGACTGGTACGAGTGGCTAGCGGATTCGGTCGGTTTCGGTGGCGATGGCGACGAAATCAAGGTGGAGGCTCAACGGCAGCTCCTATTCGGGATCGATTGGCGGGTCGCATCACGACCGCTCTGGCGACCATTTGCTGCTGCGTTTCCGGCGCTCGCTGCGCTGATCAATCGCATACGTCGGGACGTCGGCGGCGCATCTGGACTGGCGCACTACCTCAGTCGTCTGGAGGGAGCGGTTATGGGCCGCGCAACTCGGGAGCTGGCAGCGTCGGGCGTGCGATGCCTCCCGCTGCACGACGGCATCCTCTGTGGTGAGTCGTCGGTCGATCATGCAGCCGCCGTGATAAGGCAGATATTCACTGAAGTACTTGGGTTCGAGCCGTTGGTGCGCAAGAAGTAGCTGGTTTGCGCGCCCTCTGCCGGCTTCGGTTGAGCCTTGGTTACTGGGAACGGATTCGGAACTCCGTTCAATCGATACCATGAGATGGAGAGTCTGTGATGAAGAAGATAACAAAAGACGTGTTAATAAACGCAGTAAGTCGCGGCCATATCAGGATCACTCCTGAGAATATGATTGCAACTGGTTTCAAGTTGAGTTCAGAAAACGGAAGCCGAGTTCCGGGGTATCACGAATGGCCTGGGGAATTTGAATGGTACTTTACGAGGTCAGGTTCATTGGATGAGGATGTGAGCTCGCAAGATCTACAGCGTTGCACCAGTGACGACGAACTTCGGGCGTTTGTTGAGACAAACTTTGTGGCGATCGCTAACGCAATCGAGCAAGTTGTTGCTGAACTGGATGAGCGTTTACAAGCTTCATCAGGAAAGGGAAGCCAATGATGGCAAGAGTGCCAGCTAAGAAAGATCTGACACGATTGTTGGACGTCAATTTTGTCGAGTATTGTGAAGCGAAAGCAGTCGACGATGACGAAAGTGTTAAATCCGTGCTCGATCGAATCCACGCTCCCAAAGGTGCATTGGGTCGTATTCTGCTTGGCGTGCTATCGGACAATCGATGCTTCGGTTCTGTCGAAGATGCTCATGACTTGATGCGTGATCGCGAGAGCTTGAAAGAGCTTCAAGGGATTGCAAATTGCTGGCGCGTGGACCGTAGGCAGTGCCGTATGACGGTTGGTGAATTTCGAGAGGCGTTCTACGCCAACAAGCTTCGTTGAGTGCTTGCGCTCGGTCGATCGGTCAAATCCAAAAAACGGAAAAAACCCAAGGTTTTTCCCGAAGTGTCAAGTTGACCCTTCGGGGCAGTCCAAACGGAAATTTTCCTGCGCACACCCTCGATTAGTACTTCGAGAAACCGCAAATTCCGGTTTTCCCGTAACTTGCAGGTCGGGTAGGTGCAATTTTCGTTGATTTGGAGTGTGCTTGACCGGAGAGGGCCGATATAGACTATATCTAGTGAATCCCCCACGATTTCCGAGTCTGACCACCACATGACCAACAGCCTAGTTCTTCGAGCCGCCAGCGATAATCTCACGTTGTACGAGCAGTACGCTTCCGATCGTGGCATTGTTGATCACAACCATGCGATGGAGTGCCTTGATTGCGAGGCGTGCCTACAGCTTGGCATTGACGCATTTCGTTGGTTGGTGGAAGCCGACGAGGTGATTAGCTGTGCGGTCGCCAAAGACATCATCGAATATGACGAGAAGGTTGAAGCGGAAATCTTAGCACTATTTCGCCGGTGGCTTGCGCCGTGTGAATTCGCTAATCGATGGATCGATGTTCAAGTCAAGCGTGGGTATCAGCCGGACAACCTATCGGAGTTCCGCAGGTGCGAAGCCGAAGTAAACGCGATTGTGAGTTCGCAAGATAACACCGATCGCCAAATGTCGGACGAGCTAATCAGAATGCGCGACGAAGCTCTTGAGGAGCATCGCCGTGGCGAGACTTCCGAGTTCGTTTAGGCAGAACAACAGAACGACCCGCAGCTTTCGACGGATGTACTCTGCTTTGCCGACGAACATCCGAGAGTTGTGCCGGAGCAAATGCAGGGTCTTTCACGACGACCCAAATCACCCATCGCTACGGGTGCATGACCTACAGGATCGCAAGAAGGGAAGCCATCGCGGAGGTAGCATCTCGGTGTCCATCACCATGCGTTACCGTTCCATCTTTGTTGTTGGCGATGATGGCGTGAACGTATGGTATTGGGTTGGGACGCATGCGGAGTATGATCGCTTCACTGGTGGGTGAGTTCTATCTCACTTCGACCATCGCGACTGTTCAACATCGATCTCGTGACGACGGTGCGCGGCGTCACCATCTTTGGTTGCGTTAGGTTTTCCGACTGTCCATCAGTTTCTTCAGTTCGTCTATGAATTCTGAGTCGCCATCTGGCTTAGCGTTCGGCGGCGACGTTTCACCGATGCCAGCAACGATGTCGCACGGTTGGACCTGCTTGATGACGCGAGGGTCTAAATACCGCTCGGT
>CAYVAN010000320.1:0-3623 GCA_964449225.1 uncultured Rhodopirellula sp. | reverse complement strand
CAAACAGTTCAGGCAAACAGTTCAGGCAAACAGTTCAGGCAAACAGTTCAGGCAATACGATGAACCTACCGTGCAACTGCCTGAACTGCGCTGCGCTTGTTCCGGCCTACGATTCTAACGTTTCCCAGCGTTCGAACGATGTTGCCAAGTCCTCTTCCATCTTCTTTAATTTCTTGGCGTCCCCGGTGATCTGATTGGCCGGTTTTTGAAAGTAAGCCGGGTCTCCCATCGCTTCGTGCATCGCAGCAATATCGGCTTCCAACTTTTCTATTTTTGCAGGCAACTTTTTCAGCTCTTGCTGCTCGTTGAAGGATAGTTTTTTCTTCGGCGATGAAGCTGATGACGACGGCTTGCTTGGTTTGGACTTGGACTTTGTTTCCACCTTGTCGTTTTCAGCGGCCCGACGATCCGCGATTGATTTCCATTCGTCATAGCCACCAAAATACTCGGCCACGTTGTCTTCTTCAAAGACGATGGTGCTGGTGACAACGTTGTTCAGGAAGGTCCGGTCGTGCGAAACCATCAACAGTGTGCCGGGGAAGTTGGCGAGTTGTTCTTCCAGCATCTCCAACGTTTCGGCGTCCAAGTCATTGGTCGGTTCGTCCAAGACAATGACGTTGGCGGGCTTGGTCATTAACTTCGCCAGCAAAGCTCGATTGCGTTCTCCGCCCGACAGAAACTTCACGGGCGTGCGAGCTCGTTCAGGTGTGAACAAGAAATCTTGCAGGTAACCCATAATGTGCTTCACGCCACCACCAATCTCGATTCGATCACTTCCCTCACCAACATTTTCTTGGACGGATTTTTCATCATCCAGCGTGTCGCGAAGTTGATCGAAATAAGCAATCTGCAAATTGGTTCCCGTTCGCACCGTGCCAGAATCCGGTTTCAATTGCCCCAGCAACAACTTCAGCAGCGTTGTCTTACCAGCACCATTTCGACCCATGATGCCGATCTTGTCACCACGCATTAACGTTGTCGAGAAATCACTTAGAATGGGCTTGTCTTCGTAGCCGAACGAAATGTCTTTGACCTCGGCAACCAACGCACCACTGCGAGCAGCATCTTGCAAGTTTAACTTTGCTTTGCCTTCCACTGTGCGGCGCTGGGACCGTTCATTCCGCATCGCCTTAAGAGCACGGACGCGGCCTTCGTTACGAGTTCGACGTGCCTTGATTCCTTGTCGAATCCAGACTTCTTCTTCAGCAAGTTTCTTGTCGAACAGAGCGTTCTGTTTTTCTTCAGCCGACAAGGCTGCTTCTTTTCTGACCAAAAAAGTCTTGTAGTCACACGTCCAATCAAACAACCGCCCGCGATCAATTTCCCAAATACGGTTCGCTAGGTTTTGCAGGAAAGATCGATCGTGCGTAATGAACAGCAGCGTGCCTCGCCAACGGCTAAGGAAATTCTCCAGCCACAGAATCGACGGAATGTCCAAGTGGTTGGTCGGTTCATCCAACAGCAAAGCGTCAGGATTTGCTGCGATTGACCTTGCCAACAGCACGCGACGTTTCATTCCGCTGGACAATGTTTGCACATCGGCACCAGGATCCAATTCCATTTTCGACAAAGTGGAATCAACGTTGACTTCGATCTCCCACTCGTTGCCAAGATCGTCACAATGCGTTTGCCCTGCGCGAACCACTTCTCGAATCGTGCCCGACAAATCCTTCGGTACGTCCTGAGTCAATCTGGCGATGCTAGCGCCCGATGCCAGAGTGATGGCTCCGTGATCAGGAACCACTTGCCCATCGATCATTCGCAAAAGCGTTGTCTTGCCAGCACCATTTCGGCCAAGCAGTCCGATACGATCACCACGTTCGATGCGTGCAGTCACATTGTCTAGCAATGCTGGACCGCGGAAACCGATGGATAGTTCGTCAAGAGAAATCAGAGACATGAGTTTGATTTGGACTAATTCGGCGGGGACTGATTCAATTAAGATTGCGATGTTTCGCGAAACAATTCGGCAATCACATCTTCAAGCGGAAGATCTTCCACCGAGATGTCTTCCACCGGATTCTGCTGCAAGACCGTCGATAGGATTCGCGGAACCTCGGTCCGACGGATCCGAAGCTTGACCATGGGCCAGGTTTCTTCCAACACTTCACCGTGGTGCGAAAGACTCGGTTGGTTGCCTTCGGGGAATTGAAGCGTAATGATTTTGTGGCTGGAGAATTTGTCGATAATTCCCGACAGCGATCCGTCATATTCGATTCGTCCACCCGCGATGATGACAACTCGCCTGCACAACGCAGCGATGTCTTTCATGTAGTGACTGGTCAACAAAATCGTGATCTTGCGTTTTTCCTGGTAGTACTTCAGAAACTCTTGAATGTTGTGTTGAGCGATCACATCCAATCCGATCGTCGGCTCATCCAGAAATAATACATCGGGGCTGTGCAGCATCGCGGCGATCAATTCCATCTTCATCCGCTCGCCAAGTGACAATTCGCGAACGGGCTGGTCCAGCAATTTTGTGACATCTAATAGGCTGGTCAATTCGTCCAATGTTTTATCGAACTGATCCGATGGCACGCCGTAAATTTGCTGATGCAGCCGATAAGATTCTTTGGCAGGCAGATCCCACCAAAGTTGATTCTTCTGTCCCATTACCAACGCAAACCGACGGCGGTAATCATTTTCGCGTTTCCAAGGCACATGCCCCATCACGGTTGCGGTTCCTTCCGTTGGGTTGATGACACCGGATAGCAATTTTAGCGTCGTAGTTTTCCCAGCACCGTTAGGGCCTAAAAAAGCAACAAACTCGCCCTGCCCAACATCCAAGTCAATTCCTTTGACCGCCTGGACTTCTTTGTATTCACGTTTGAACAAACCACGAATCGATTCGCCTAATCCTTCGCGTTTCTTGTAAACACGATAGGACTTGGTCAGACCACGAACTTTGATGATGGAATCGGGATTCGTCACTGGGGCATGGCTTTACGGACAGGCGATGGATGAACTGATGGCGTAGAGGGTAAGATCCATCGACCAATCACGAAATCCCCAGCGAAACTGCCAGTCGATTTCACCTTTCACCTTTCTCTCGATTCCCTTAACTCATGAACCATATCCGCGTCGGCCTGGGCTACGATTCACACCGTTTAGGCAACGGGGGGCCGCTGCGAATTGGCGGAATTGATGTCGAATCAGACGTCCACGCAATCGGTCACAGCGACGCCGATGTCTTGCTGCACGCAATCACCGATGCGATTCTAGGTTCGATTTGCGAAGCAGACATCGGCCGACTATTTCCTGATGACGCCGAAGAAAACCGAAACCGCGACAGCGTTGATTTCTTGCGTGAAGCAATCCGGCGGTTGCATGCCCGCGGCTACGAAATAGGCAATCTGGACTGCGTGATTCTGGCCGAGCACCCCAAAATGGCTCCGCACATCGACGCAATGCGAGAACGAATCGCCAGCCACCTAAACGCGTCAATCGACCAAATCAGCATCAAGGCCAAAACGGGGGAGGGTGTCGGAGAAATCGGCAACAGCACCGCCATCGCCGCCCGAGTGGTGGTCTTGGTGTCGAATCGAGCCTAAGCACAGGGCAACTCAGCTCTTGAAGATGGGCAACTTACAATCTAGCGGAATGGCGCGAACCATCCGGTAAAT
>CAYVAN010000319.1:0-3638 GCA_964449225.1 uncultured Rhodopirellula sp. | reverse complement strand
ACCATCGGGTCGGTCAGAAGTTGAGGATAATTTGACCCAAAGAATCGCGATCGGACGAAGCTTTCAAAGCATGTCCTGGTCGCGATTTTTTTGTGCGCTGTTGCTTTCTAGGGCTTGGTCGCTTCCGCATTTTGAGTAGATGTAGGCCGGAACAAGCGAAGCGCAGTTCAGGCAATTCAACACCGTGCAATGCAATTGCCTGAACTGCGCTTCGCTTGTTCCGGCCTACGTCCACTGACAAATTTGCTAATGCTCTAACCGCAGAATAAGTCTCCACGCACAGACCACCAAAATCAGCACCGACGCAGAGTCAGAAATGACGGTTCATAAGCCGCTGATTGATCTGATAAACGCTTGACAGCCGTGCGATCGCAAAACCAAATCAGACAAGTTTAAATGCCCATTGAAGCGGTAAGAGTGAAGGCAAGCGAAGAAAGCACGCTTCCAATGTCCATCTTCGAATTTTGTTCTATTAGGGAAAGCTAGGGATGCGGAGCGCTTTGGGTGAAGCGTTTTATGCGCTCACGCTAACCCGTTTCACCTAATTTCGGTCTAGCTTGGGTGGCTGAAGATCGCATCCTTACAGCATCTGCGATTCACTCTGTGTAGTCGCTAAACCTTCATGGCCAATGACACAGTCCGCAACAATCGAATGACGCTTCGTGACGATGTTTTTTTGGCTGCCACTGACTATATTTAACTGCGAAAACAAACGACACATCGCACGTAGGGCAAATCACTTTTTCAATCTGTAGACCGTGTCGCCGTAGCGAAGCTCGCGCAGAGCTTCGGCGATTGCTGACGACACCCCAGCTTGAAAAACTGATTTGCCCTGACATCGCACGGCCCTTGATTCCCTCCCACACCTCTGTTTCATAAGCTATCGTGCAACGCAATGGCGTCGGAACATTGGACTGTTAAATAGTCCCGTTTTGCGTCAGCAATCCTCGCTCCTATCAGCTCTCCAGGAACTTCTTGGAGCCGACACGCTACTTCCATTTCATTAAGGTTCATTACCGATGGTGTCAATTCTCGCGGACAAACTGCACGAGTACCCCCAACAAGAAGTCATCGACGGGGCCAGCGCAAGCTCAGACTCAATTCTCCAAGACTGCCTCAACCAGAACGATGGAGTCTTGCAACTGATCCACCGCTACGCGGGCCGCACCTTTTGCACCCCCGGTAAGCGTCTTCGCCTAGATGAAAAATCGTATTACCCCGATTACATGAATGGCACAGGCTTGGACGAATTGTGGATGTGCTGCACCGTGCCGATCGTAACGGGCGTCATCGACACTCGCACAAACAAAGTGCCGTTTCGCGAAGGCGAATCGCACGTGCTTACTCCCAGCGGGCAAGTCATTTCGTTGCAGGACTTGATCACCGCCAATCCAGAATCCGTGATGGGTGAAAGGGTGACTGCGTTTGCAAAGTCACTATACGGAGATCCGACTTGGCCGATTGTTTCCAAGAAGTTCGACAACCTGAATCCGATCCCACATCACCTTCACTGGTCCAAGTGGGAAGTGTACGACATCAATTCTTTCGACAATCCGGGGGTTAGCCCGTCGCACTATCACACGACGGCCATGGGACTGTACCCGTTCGTGACCAAGGACGAATTCCTCGCCTGCATGAAAAGCTGGGGCAAAGCTGAATACAACGGCGTTCGTCACCTGTCGCCACACGTGATGATGCACATTGACAATGGCTTCGTCATGCCCAACGGCGTGCTGCATTCGCCGACCGACCTTTGCACCCACGAATTGCACGTCACGATGGACGAACACTTCTTGGCCGAAGACTTGACACTTGACGGAAGCATCGGAGCGGCGGATGCGTTTTACGCATGCCGAGAAGAAGACTATCCGAAGGATCGCCACGAAGACTGGGAATACTTGGTAGAAAAGTTTGACTTCGCGGCCAATCAGGATCCCGAATTTGTTATGAAGAATCGGCGTCCCGCGATCACCGCCGAAGAATTTTCCGATGAGGGTGTCGACGCCAAGTGGATTGTCTACGGCGATTTCCTTGGCGATCAAAAATGCTCCATCCTGCGACTTACCGTACAGCCTGGCGGAAAGACTCAATTTTGTCCCGAAAGTCCCACGTTGTTCCACACCAACGGCGGAAGCGGCCGTGTTGGAAAAATGGAAGTCAAATATCACCAGGGCATGAAGCTAGGCGAACTCTATCCCGAGATCGGATTCATCACTCAGGCGGCACTGTCAAACGGCGGCGTGCAAATCGAAAACACGGGAACCGAACCACTCGTGTTGACCTTCGACTTCCCGCAGAACGCGCATTCGAAGACACCCGGTGCTGCCGCAATGTAACCTTGTTCGATGCGATCATTCATTGCCGGTGGCAAACGCCACCGGCAATGTGTGCGCTAGACCCGGTGTTCTTTTTTCAATCAAAAAAAACTTCCGGGCCAACACGTAACGAACGTCGCCAAGACTTTCGCTTTACAGCAGTCGATCGATCGCAGTCGAAAGCCTTAGCAGCTTGCGCTACCGACAATCATAAAATCGTAAACAGACATAACATCTTGATGGGCAAGTTCAGTTCAAGACACCAGTAAGCTAAACTCAGAATTTGCTTACTGACACGTACATGACACCGTTTTCTCACGCGTCATAAAAATCTCTTTGTCGCCTGCTGGCATTCGGAGCCATTACGTAAATCAAAACGAAAGAAACGCGGCATAGAAGTTGACTAACTCGCATGCCCAGATGGACTTGTTCCGATGATGACAGCTTCAGCGCCAAACCAGAAACATGCCTAAAACAAAATTAATGCGATCTCTTTTCATATTGCCCTTACTGATAGCTTTATTTGCGTTATCGGCGAACGCACAAACCATTAATTTCCCCAAGGACGCACCCCTTCACGCGGAATTCAATGCGAAACGGGGGGACTTTCATCGTGTGATCTATCAGGCGTACGAACGATTTACCAAAGACCCCGAATCAATCCAGCCCGCGGTAAGGACTTTCTTGGATCGATACCTTGACTACTTCGCGGAGTCACTACTAAACGGCAAGGACGATTCGGAAGCGGGTGAGTTAACAGAATTGGCCGAAAGCCTTGTCAAAAAAGGCAGCACTGATCCATTACTTTTGCGAACTCTAGCTTTTCTTTACAACTCGAAACTCGAAGCACAAAAAGGCTACAGCCTCTCGAGGCAAGCACTCAAGCAGTTCGGGGTTGGCTCCTATCCGGCCGGCCTGGAACTTTTATCGGTTATTGATTTGCAAACCGCAGGTGATCTTATTGATCCGAAGAATCCTGGTTTTTTTGAAGAACTAAGGTTCTTGGCTTCTGACCGGATCGCCGATTGGTTCACCTTCGTTCAGCATGAATCTGGACTTCCCTGGGATACTAATGCCAAACGTTTTGCAATGGAAAAGTTCATCATTGCGACACAGGATTGCGCTAAATCACCTGACGCTTTCCAGAAAGGCGTTAAAGCCTATAGCGACCGAGTGGACCGTGAGCCCGACATCGATGCATTCATCCAAGCGTACCTATTGGAGAAAACAGCTTGGAGAGCTCGTGGCAAAAAATTTGTTTCCGAAACGGATCCGAACCGTTGGCGAACGTACGTTGAACTAAGAAAACAGTCGGTACAGAAG
>CAYVAN010000318.1:0-3666 GCA_964449225.1 uncultured Rhodopirellula sp. | reverse complement strand
AAATCACTGGTGCACACGCTACCTTGCAAATCACGCTTATAGATTCCTTAATCTATGTTACGTTGACCGCATTGGCGTGCGGTAGCCCAGCAATGGTGGACTGCTGATTCCATCGAAAGTGGTGTCGATGTGCGGCGCGAGCACTTCTTCAAAGCCGACTTAATCGGTGTCGAAGAACCGATAGGCCCCGACCATCTCGGCCCGATCGTGGTAGGCCGCCGGGATACTCGCGGTGGAAGCTTTGGAGAGTGTGTCGAGCAGCTCGACCAAGCACCGCTCGAGTCGCTTATCGCGAAGATTGGCTGTTTCCATTTCGTCCATGACCAGGGCAAATCAGTTTTTCGAGCTGGGGTATCGTCAGTGGGTGACGATCGCCGAGTAGGCGTTTGGTTTCCCCGGCAATCGCCGAAGCTCTGCGCGAGCTTCGCTACGGCGACACGGTCGCCAGTTTGAAAAACTGATTGGCTCTGCGTCCATGATGCACTGACTTTCCATCGCTTGACACCTCCGTGACCAAACAAACTATTCATTCGTGATCCGACTGCCTGTATCCATCACTGTATCTCAATGGCATTGTATTGGCTTTTTATCGACCAGTTTTGCCTCTATTCGACGTCCAGTATCTTGGAGACTTGATGAGCTGGTACGTCGCCGCATGTGGCAGCTACAATGGGTAGTGGCCGACAACCATGGGTTGTGGTGGAGTGGCGGCGGTCAGGTTTCGTTGTGCTTGCACATTAATCTCAGTCACCTTGGACAATGCAGCCGATGTGTGGCGTAAACCAATGGAAGCCCGTGGGTAAATCGTTTCGTTTTGACTGGTTCGTGACTTTTTTCGTTGTAGCGACACTGCTTTACTCGGCGGCTATGTTGGTTCATGCATACTGCGATGGTGAGAACCTCGCGGCTTGGGTTTGGGATCGACACCGAAACCAATTCTCGTGGTATTCTCGCCCGCTGTTTCTTATTCCAGCTTGCTACTATGCCTATCGCAAGAAGATCTGGCTGGTCATTGGATTCATGGCGATGCTGTTCTGCAGTCTGTTTTGGTTTGCTGCACCCGCCAACGTTTCCGCGAATGTAAGTGATTATCTTGAATGGGAGAAGCAATTGTTTTTCTCAAACGAATCCAAGGCTCCATTACTGGTACTGACCCTTGTTGTGACTGGATTCTTAGTGGCATTGTTTTCAGCATTCTGGCGTCGAAAGCCATGGCTTGGACTCGTTTTGATCAATGCTGGCACAGTGTTAAAAATTTTTGTTGGTCTTGTGTTAGACAAAGAGTCGGGGGGTGCTGCCGTCGCGCCGTCTCTGTCTAGCTTGGCCGTCATCAATTTTGTGGCCTTTGCAGTATGGCGTTTATCGAACACCAAGAAGAGTGCAGAAAACGTCGCGTAACACCTTGATGCACCTGATGCTTACACGGCAGGCTGTTGGGTTTTCTTGCGGGGGAATGTCGCTCGGCTCTCCGAGCCGAATGCGCTATCGGCTTGGAGAGCCGAGCGACAATGTCTAGCTTGAAAAGCTGATTTGTTCTGCTCGATTGGGGCATTGAGCTGTTTGCCGCAATCCTAATGAATTACCGAATGCGGGTGGAACTGCCCGCCGGAATGGCCGATTCTGGTGGATACATTCTTGGTCTTTGGTGTTGACCTTGGGCTATTCTTGATGAAACGCCTCGAGAAGATCCGCGGTTTTCTGGCTGACCTTGCCAGCGGTGGCGTCGGCTGTCGCGCTGACTTGTCGCAGTTGATTTTTGGCCGACTTTAGATCTCCCGCGTCGATGTCAAGCACTGCGACATTGTGGTGTGCAGCGGTTGAGTCTTTTGCTTTTGCAAATTCCGTCAAAGCCTTCGTTCGGTCGCCTTGACGGTAGTAGACCATCGCCAGGGTGGATCGCAACCGATTGTGGTTTTCATCGAATGCAAGTCCACGCTCTGCCTGAGCGATGGCGTCGTCATATCGCTTAGCCTCCATCAACGTCCAGGCAAAGTTATTGCACAGGTCAATGTTTTTGGGTGAACGATGAACGAGTCGGCCGTAGCGAACAATGGCTGCGTCAAAATCGCCAACCTGGGCATACAGCGGCGCGAGTTCCTCGTCCAACGGCGGATGTGTCGGCCCTAGTTCTTCGGCTCGCACGTATAAGTTGATTGCTTCGTCGTCGTGACCTTGCTCTGCAACGCTCTTGGCCGCTTCGACGCAAAGCGTTCGCTCATCAGGTAATTTCCGGTATCGGCTCGTTGCGTCACTCTTGACCGAAGTTAAGGGAGCGATGAAGTCACCGGTGATTTTTTTTCCGAAGCCACTGCATCCAACCAACATCGCAACCGCCAACGATGCGAGCGTTGTCGCGAAAGCGGATGTCGCAAGTGAATCAAGTTTTTCAAAGAGCTTGGATGCCACTAAAAAGTTCCTCCGGGCAAATTCCCGCGACCTTGTCCACCTAGACCAGAGGCACGCGAAATCGGCGCGCCTGCTCCTCCATTTCCTCTGCTGGTGTTCTGTCCGTTGCCGAACCCTCGAGCGATCGATTCAGCTTGTATTCCGCGAAGCCCCAACGCGGCTGGGGTGGCGATTTGAACGTCGATCGGTGCGATGTTCCGCCGCAACAGTTCCTCTGAAACGAATCCCACACGCTTAGCGTCCAGTTCATCGTCACCGGATGGTTCAATGATCCAAGGTTGGACGTTGGCCAGATTTGATTGGACGTGGCGAGCAATCCGTTGGAGCGCGCCGGGCGATAACGATTCGGTACGCGCGATAAAGTCGGCTTGATAGAGAACCGTTTGATCGGCAAGAGCAGATCGAACCTGTTCGGTTTGCCACCGACAAATTTTCGTTCCCGCAGGTTCGGGGATCGCCCCGGCAGGAACGTCTGCGCAACAGTCGACACCGAGCACGCCGCCCCGATTTGCACAGCCGATCGACAGGCAGCTTCCCGAAACCAGCGAGGCAACGAGTAGCATTTTTGCTTGATGGTTCATCTTAAGATTCCTCATAGCTCGTTCCTTGGATCAAGTCACCCAGGGTTGTTTCCGATTCACTTGGTGCAACCGAAATCGGGCTGGAATGGTTAGGTTCGTAGATTTCCAAGGGCGTATTTGGAGTTTCGGCTTTCAAGGAAGATCGATCAGGAGTCTTGGGGATCGCCTTGTGTGGCGACGCGGCGGGCCTTGGGCAGCAGCGATCGGTAGGCCCGACCTCGCCCAGCATGAATTTTTCGGGGCAGCAATTCTCGGCGCGCTTTTGACGCTCGTAATCGGTTCGGACCGAGGATCGATAGTCCTGAGTTCGGCGACTTTCCAGACGATTGGCGATAAAGAATTCGATGTCGGTCGGTTCATGCACGTCCGTGCCGGGAATCGCCGGGGCGTCGCAGCCGTCAACCGGCGCGACCAGATGCGGCGTAATCAGAATCACTAATTCTTGTTCGCCGCTGCTGGTTCGGTTGACGCCACCGGTCGAACCGATGATTGGCAAATCACCCCAAAACGGGATTCGATCAGTGCTGGCACCAAAGTTCGTTTGCAACAGCCCGGCGACGGCAATCGTTTGGCCGCTGCGCAGCTGGACCGTGGTGGAAAAATTGCGACTGTTCAGTCCAGAGACCGCAGTTCCGCCACCTCCGCCACCGCCACCGCCACCAATGCTGGTACCCAACGA
>CAYVAN010000317.1:0-3669 GCA_964449225.1 uncultured Rhodopirellula sp. | reverse complement strand
GTGTGGTCATCAGAAGTCTTCAAACCACTTTTGGCATACTCCGCAGAGTTGGGTGGCCCCGAGACTCTCTCCGAAATCCGCAAGGTCGTCGAAAATTTGTTTGACGCCCAGTGGCAACAGCATTTTGAGCAAGTTCGTACTCTTCCCGGTCCTCCTGATACTCAGTCGAGCGCTTACTGGTGGTGTACCAACAATCGGACTCTCTGTGCCAATGGAAGACTACCCGAATCCAGGCTCAAACTATTGGAAACCATTCCATGGTGGACATGGACACTGAGTGTCGAAGACCGATGGCACGACAACTACCAGACGGTGCGTGGGCTCAGTTCATGTCCCAAAGCTGGAACGACCGAATATAGCTGGGTCCGCCAGCAGCGCCGTCGATATCACGACGGAAAGCTGTCTGAAGAACAAGTTAAGGAACTCGAATCACTACCGTGGTGGAAGTGGGCCGACCTCGAAAAGAACTGGCTGTCTAAGTTCGAGGAACTTTCGTCAAACCAAGAAAAGCCGGAGAGGGGGTCACGGCTGTACGAGTGGATAAGGACACAGCGGAAGTCTTACAAGACGGGTAAGCTCTCCGTCGAACGAATCCAAAAGCTAGAGTCGCTACCGGATTGGCAATGGGTAGAACGTCGTTCAGATTGCACCGAAGGCCTGAAGGAACTCGAAATCTGCATTCGGGAGGGGATAAGTCTAAATCACTGCAAGTCGCAGGTTGCAGAACAGTGGGCGGCAGTAATCGGTGTTGGTGCGGATCAAGTCCACAAATATCTGCGTAGATCAAAACCGAAGGTGCGAAGCGGATGGGATCAGTTGACGGACAATCGGGTAAGGCGACCAATAGAGGAGCCGCAAAAGTGCCGCAAGAGCCGCCAGGACAAAGTCGCTGGCAGAACGAGAAAATAGCGGACAACAACCAGCGAAAGCATAGAAAGGAAGTGCGTCGCAAATGATCCTGAACAGTGAGAGGCCAGGGGTAAGAGGCCCAGCCTATTAAAACGTCTGCTTCGAAACCTGGAGGCCTAATAACGGAAGCCTGAAGGATTGATAGCCATCGGCCAAGGAAGGCTAGTTGCTATTAACCCAGATCCCGGAAGGCCAATCCAAATTTTGGAACAAAAAGTTGGTTCACTGCCTAAACTCTGTGGCTGACAAGAGATAGTGCCGCTTGCAGTCGTGTTGATATAGATTCGAAGCAAGCTGGCCTAGTCAATGTTCGTTTCGGACCTGCGGTCAGGAATCCGAAGCACACATACTCGCCATCTGATCGTCAAAGCTCTCGATTTCCTGGTCAATTCCATCTGTTTCACAAAAAGTGGACGACAGAATATAGCTCCATTCTTCTTGTTCTCCTTTTTCTTTAAGAAGAGAGAACTTACCGATCATGGCTTTTCCAATGCCGTAGGAACGGGCTCTTCCTTTTGCAGCTTTGCCACCATGCTTTGCCGGGTGATAATAATCCGCTGGCACATAGATCCAATGCCATTTCAACAACTTCTTAAAGAACTGTCTCTGTTTTTCATGTTGCCCGAACTTGAGATTGAACCCCGACAAAATTGCAGGTAGTCCATGCACCGGAATCTCTCGGTTACAACATCGGACAAAACGAAGAAAGTAGGCGACCGCACGTTCAACTTCAGCTTGCTTCTCAATTTTCAACGCTTGCTTGGCTCCAACTATCAACGGAGCAAGTTCATTGACAATCAGTTTTCGTTCCTGATCGCTAAAGAGGACTTCCTCGCAATCGACCACAACATCAGGCGTTTTTCCGCTTACCGACCATGTGCTTTTGCTATTAACTCGAAACCCTATTTCGGACCACCTTTCTGCTGACCGATTCCAAATTCCATTGATTCCAGAATTCCAAATTTTTACAGAATCACGTTCTACAATTGGTTCAATCTCTTCCATTCGATCAGGCAGGCGGGAACTCAGTTCAGGGTTCGGCAGTTCCCGAACGTATTGCATCAAGACATCGACCGCATGTTTGCGGTCGCACCCTTCTGCCCGCAACGCCATTAATGTGACATAGATCGCCGAGTTCAGATTTACGAAGTGTCCGGGTTCGCCACGTTGCCAAAATCCGATGATGGCACCACGAGTCTTTCCCTTCAGCGGATAACTGCGGCTGGAGTCGGTCTGCTTCTCAGGACTTTGGGGCTCAAAGTCGGAAGGTGGATTCTTAGAAGTTGCATTATTAGAAGCGTCGTTCTTAGAACTTATTTTCTTACAAGTCAGTGAAGCCACATTAGAAGCGGATGACGAACAGGACATGTTAAGTCGATCCACGATGTACCGGTAAACATTCTTTTTCGACATGAAACTTCGGTTTGGGTCGTTGAGCCAGTTCATGTAGCCCACAATGTCCTGCGATTTTCGTCCTCTGCGACTTACAAGTTCAAGCGGCTTATCAAGCAGCATTGTCCGATCTCTTGCCAGTGGAAGGCGATGGGCTTTGGCCGGATTAGGGTAGATCTCGATGTTCAGTTTTCGGCAACCGTCTTTTTGCGTTCTAAAAAATTCACACTCGGGAAATTGCTCGTCGATCTGAGCCAATTGGCGTTCAAGCCATCGAACTCGTCCTTTCAGCGGGCTGGGTTTCCCGAAATAAAAGATAATGTGGACCCCACCGGCATCTTCGTTGCTGACTTGGAAATGGCAGCGATACTTCCCATGAAAAGCGACCAGCAAAACGGCCAACCTCCTGCGGAACAGTTCAAGCGGCTGATTGTGGAGGTCCAGATCGATGAATAGGTAGAACGACTCTTCTGCCCCAAACACGCCGTAGATTTCTCGGCCCATGTCATGATCAATGCATTTCGGCTTGGTGAACCATTCCTTGCCGAATGTTTTCCAGCCAGCGACATCTGAATCTGAATCCCAAACCGTTTCACCGAATTCATCTTCCACCCAATCGCCTTTGGTCCAGCGAATTAGCTTCGACCGTTCGTTTGTAAGGCCGAAGATCTTCCAGAACTGCTGACGGGCCACATTAAGCGGTGTCTTCTTGATTGGCTCTGTCTGGGATTGCCGATATAGATTCCAAGTGTGTCCTGGAACTTCATATTCAAAATCGGCACATTCGAGTCGCATTGCCTTCATCGTGGCAACGGTGGCAGAAGGCTGTTCACCCTTCCTGACTTTTCGAAACAGCATGTCCCAGCCACTTCGTGTTTTTAAGTGACGTGGGACGCTATCCCAACCAGTGAATTCCTGATGCAGTTTTGCGTCTGACGACGCTACTATAGTTGTAGACATGATTGATTCCTTTCGATCCTGAAGCCGCTTCCGGCAAGAAGCGGCTTTTCCTTTGAATGGACCATTTTAAGTTTATTGATTCAAAATGGAAGTGCGACATCTTACTCATCGCAATAGCGATGCTTGATCGTCTCTGCTTGTTCTCTTGTGTAGAACGAACGACGCCCAAGTCGCATTTCAGGTAACGGGATCTGTCCTGCAACCATGCGTGATCGCAAAGTTTCGTAGGGGACGCTGACTTGTTCAGCTACCTCTTTAATCGAAACCAATCCCAAACAGTCTTTAACGCTGCGCTGGGGTAGTGCCGCAAGGATTGTCTCAATGCCGATTGTGTCGCAAAGTTGTTTGCAGATGTCGTGTTGTTTGTTACGAGTCATGTATCGCCTCCGTGTTTAGGTAGTAATGCGG
>CAYVAN010000316.1:0-3689 GCA_964449225.1 uncultured Rhodopirellula sp. | reverse complement strand
GCGTAGAGCTTCGGCGATTGCAGGGAAACCGAACGCCTACGCGGCGATCGCTACCGACTGACGCGCCCCAAAAATCGAAAAACGGGTTTGCATTGGAAGCACTCACCGAAAGTCTTGACGATTTTCGCTACGATGAATCCGATCACCCAACCGGCGGTGCGGAAGCCTACTCGGTCCCGGATTCCGCCAACGCCTTGAACTCTGCTTCGGTTAAAACCTTCACGCCCAATGCCTTGGCCTTGGTTAACTTGCTTCCTGCTTTTTCACCAGCGACAAGGAAATCGGTCTTCTTGCTGATACTGCTTGATGCTCGGCCGCCGAGGCTTTGAATCAACTTTTTGATCTCGTCGCGCTTGTAGTGCTTCAAGGTGCCCGTGACCACGATCGCCTTACCCGCGATCGGATGGTCATCATCGGGGCGTTCGACCTTGGGCTCGGTCAACTTCACGCCAGCGTCGGCAAACTGCATCATCAACTCGCGTCCAAAATCGCTGGCAAAGAATTCGTGGACACTGATCGCGATCGCATCACCGATCTCGTGGACTTCGGCAAGGTCTTCCACCGTCGCCTTGGACAATTCCGGCACGCTGCCGTATTCCTGGGTCAACACGGATGCGACGCGTGGCCCGACGTGGCGAATGCTAATCGATGACAAGACACGTGCGAGGCCACGGCGACGGCTTTCGTCAATTCCCTTGATCAACTTTTCAGCGTTCGCGTTACCGAACGCAACATCGATCATCGCGCCGTCTTTGCCTTTGCGTTTCTTGGGCCAGACCAAATCACTGACTTGTGGTGACGTTAAGCGGTACAAATCGGCGTATCCGCGAACCAAGTCATGACTGATCAACAAATCGACCACCTCTTCCCCCAAACCGTCGATGTCCATCCCCGGCCGGCTGCCGAAATAGATCAATCGTTGACGCAATTGAGCGGGACAGGACGGACTGGGGCAACGGATGTAGACGCCGCCTTCGTCGCGAACCAGCGGCGTATTGCATTGAGGGCACTCGGTGGGAAACATCCACTTCGGTGGATCTCCCTTACGAAGATGCTTTTCCACCCGCACAACCTTCGGGATGATCTTGCCTGCTTTTTCAACAACGACGGTGTCGCCCTCGCGAACGTCCAGCCGTTCAATTTCGTCTGCGTTGTGCAACGATGCTCGGGATACTGTCGTGTCAGCGATGTCGACGGGCGTCAAGTGAGCGACGGGCGTGATCGTACCGGTCTTACCGACCTGGACCGTGATCGATTCCAGTTTTGTGGTCGCTTCGTAACGTTCAAACTTGTACGCGATCAACCACCGGGGACTCTTGCTGCGGATACCCAGTCTCTCTCGCTGGGCAAAATCGTTGACCTTAAACACGATGCCATCAACCTCGAACGGCAAGTCCGGCATTTCTTCCTCCAAAACCGCCACCGCATCCAACGCCGCTTTGGAATCCTTTAGCAACTGCACATGCGGTGTGGGCGGAATCCCCAACGCACCGACCTCGTCAAGAAACTCGATATGATTGGTCGCTTTTAACCCTTGGGTTTCGCCGACGCCGTGACAAAAGAAACGCAAGTTCCGCTGCGCAGCAATCGCGGGATCTAACAATCGGATCGTACCAGCGGTAACGTTGCGAGTATTCTTGTACGCTTCACCGCCATCGGCAGTCGTCCGTAGATTCAAATCGGCCAAGTCAGAATTGGTCATGTAGACCTCGCCACGAACTTCTAAAATTTCCGGCGCATCGTCAGTGGACGTCTTTAACGGCAAGTCACGAATCGTGCGAATGTTGTGCGTAATGTCATCGCCGACCGAACCGTTGCCTCGCGTCAATGCCATCTGCATCGTGCCCGATTCATACCGAATCGATGCAGCGACGCCGTCAATCTTGTACTCCATCACCCATTGGATCGATTCGTCATCGGTGCTGGTTTCGCGAAGAAGTTTTTCAGTACGATCAAAGTAGGCCGTCAATTCTTCGCGGCTGTAGGTGTTGTCGATCGACAACATCGCAACGGTGTGCGGAACTTGGTTCAAGTGTGGAACCGGAGCGTCACCGACGCGCATTGTCGGCGAATCGGGCGACTGAAATTGCGGGTGCTCGTCCTCCAGCCGCTTTAATTCCGCCAGCAGCTTGTCATATTCCAGGTCGGATACGGCCGGCGCGGCCTCGATGTAATACAGGCGATCGAGCCGCCGGATTTCACGACGTAGCTCTTCGATTCGGTGGGAGGGATTCGATGGCATCATGCAAACAACAGCAAAGACGGGCAAAGGTCGGATTGATCGGGCTAACGAAGCAAAACAAACCAAAACGTTAGAAAATGGCGGCTACAAAAACAGGGGAACGGTGATTAGATTACCATCTTTGCCTCCCGTAGAACGACCGCCCATTTCGGTGTTTTTGTGCCAGAACCCAACCCCAATCACCTGAAGAAAACAGACTCATCGATGGACCTAGAGGTCAAGGATGCGCAGCTGATCTTTAATTCAGTATGGAAAGACCTTGAAAGCGAGCTTGGGCGACCCAACATGCGTTTCCCCAAAGAGCTGATTTTGCTCGGCGGAGCGCCCGGTTCAGGCAAGGGAACCAATACTGACTTTATCCGCGAAGTTCGCGACATTTCAGCACCGCCGATCGTCGTTAGCGAACTACTCGATACGCCAGAGGCCCAGGCCATCAAGGCTCGCGGCGGTATGGTTGGCGATCGAGAAGTCGTCAAGCTAGTCTTCCAGAAATTGCTGGAACCCCAGCATCGCGACGGAGCCATTCTGGACGGGTTTCCGCGAACCAAGGTCCAAGTCGAATGTTTGAAATTGCTTTACGACGCGATGATCCAATTGCGTCGCGAATATGCGGATTCGCCCGAATTGGTGCACTACAAACAACCGACCTTCCACATCATGGTGTTGTTTGTCGACGAAGCCGAAGCGATCGCACGACAATTAAAACGCGGACGGCAAACGATTGCCCATAACGAAGAAGTCAACAAGACCGGCGTCGGCACATTGTGGGAAGAACGCCCGACCGATTTCAGTGAAGAACTTGCCCGAAATCGATACCGTGTTTTCAAGGAAAAGACCTACGACGCACTCGTCTCGCTGAAACAACTTTTTCACTACCACTTTATCAACGCACAAGCGTCGCTCGACGTGGTGCAGGCGAACATCCTGCACGAATTGGAATACCAGAGTTCGCTGGAACTAGACCCCAAGACCTTTCACACGCTGCGAAAGATCAAACTGGCCAGCGAAATTGTTCAGCACGCACGTCGCGACCTGGTGCGGCGGCTCGATCAATATGAAATGGAACACCCCGAGGTGTTCCACCAAGTGGTGGACCTAATCGAACTCAAGATGATGCCAATCATTTTGCGTCACGCGATTTCGGGTTACGCCAACATCAATTCCGAAGATGCGATCTGGGAGGAATCCGACGCACTAGCGATGCTGATCGACGTTTTCTCCGAACGCGGATTCCACGCCAGCGTCGATTTGACTCGCCACAACGTCCCGATCCGATTTGATCTCAAGACTGGCGAAATCGAATACCACCAAAAGAAGGTCTACCGAATCCGCATCCTGTTCAAAGGCAGCGAAATTCGCCGTGGCTGATCGAAGCAATGATCCGAAAGCTCAAATCCACCAAGGACTCCCCCCGCTAACAGCGAGCAGCTAACAGCGAGCAGCGAGC
>CAYVAN010000315.1:0-3751 GCA_964449225.1 uncultured Rhodopirellula sp. | reverse complement strand
GTTTTGCGTTTGCTTGCTGCGTCGTAGAACTGAACCCAGCGATGTCCGTTGGGGCGATTGATGATCGAAGCCATGATTCAAGTTTCCTATGCGTGATGCGTTTGATTGTAAGGTTGTTCTTGTTCTGTCAACTCAAATTCCACTAGCAGCCAGATTGGCTTCGTATGGCCTTGAGTGCGGGTTGTGATGTTTGAGTCACGGTTGCGGGTCCGCTCGCGTGACGTTTGATTCTGAGAGACCGTTTTTTCGACGGATGCGTTTCGCGGCGACTAAAAGTCGGTTCGTTTGCTTGCGACGTTCTTCAGCATTTGGGTCGCAGTACGAACAGTGCCAGGCGTCATCGAGTGTTTGCACATCGCAGTAGCGACCGCATGAGCAAACCGGAACGTCATCGAAGTCAACTTCTTCCAGTTCATCGAGCAACGCCGATGCTTCCGCGTCGATGATCCAGTAATCGGATGCGTCATCGTTGGACGGTTTCTCCTCTCCTCCTCCGGACGCCGATAAAGACTCCTTTGGACCGCTCGGCTCTGCATTTGCTTCGCCTTCGCCGAACACTCCGCCAAAGATGGAGAGACACACCGCTGGGAAGGGCACCATAGGCACCCAAGGCACCGGGCCGCAGATAGGCACCCGATTTGATGCGGCAAAACACGTTGTTTTTGACCATCGGGTGCCTATGGTGCCCATCTCAGCGGTATGTGTCTGGGTAAACGGGAAGATCATGCGTTAGCCTCCGATCCTGATTCAGCAACGGGATAGCCATACCGCATCGCAACGCCTGCAACTTGCTTAGGCGTCAGTCGGTAAACACGCCGACCGTGGATGCGAGTCGTGCGAAGTGAATAACGCCGCAGCACTGCACCGACACGTCGAGCGTTCCATGATTCGTCCACTGCGTCCGGGTCAATTTCGCGTGCCGCTTCCAGCACATCGCTCGGCGTCACCTTCAATTGATCCGTCACCAACTGAAACAGAGCCAGCAACAATGCCGGGTCAGCTTCGGGCGTTGAGTCATCCGAGTCCACTTCCAGTTGCCGTGCCGCATGATCCAACAACACTCCGACCAGTTCCGTGTCGCCGGTCATCATTGCGATTCGCAGTAACGGTTCCCATCGTTCCGCATCACGATTCGCAAGCGTCGATGCGGGAGCCTCCGTGTCAAACAACGCGGTTGCGTTTTCAATCGTCCAGGCGTGCAGCAAGTCACGAATGTTCTGCTGATCGTCGGGAGTGTCATCGAGTCGCCGCGAAGCTCGCGGGCTATTCGCCTTTGCTCGTGACAACCGAACCGTGATGCAACGAGACGACAACGCTGGCGGAAGTCCACGGATGCAAGCCAACAGCTTTGGCCCGAACGTGTCGAACGATTGCGGAGTGAACTGCCCATCGCCAACCCGTTCCATTCGTGTTGCCCGTCCTCCATGCCGATAACCCGACAGCAAAACCGTGTTCATTTCGCCGACATCGGGCGACCGATCGTCTTTCAATCGTTCGGCTTCATCGAGCAGCAGCGTACCGCCGCGAGAATGCAGCGAACGAAACAGCGTCGGCCCGGTCGCGTTGCTGGACAACATCGGACGAAAGACCATCCGAGAAATGACATCCATCGTCCGCGTCTTGCCGCTGCCCGCTGGACCGGCCAGATACAAATACGGCACCGCCGCGAACACCGGATAGCAATAGGACAGCATGACCCACAGCGACAGCGTGGCACCGTAGCCGCGAGCGTCCCCAGAGTCATCTTCGTTGTCACTGCCGGGCAACTCGATGTAGCGGTCGATCCGTTCCATCACCGCCCGCAGGACTTCTGCCGTCGTTGGTCGCACTTCGCCTCGAAGCCAGGCTTCGCGGCTTGACCCGCTCCAACCGCAAAGCTCGATCGCTTCTTTCTTTGGTGGTGGAACCGGCATCGGGTCAACGTGCAAGGCACGATCGCCCGCGACGATGGTTGGCTCCAATTCGCTGGCCGTTCGTTTCCCGCCCGACTTGGCATAAATCGTCCACTCGACATCGGCACCCGTGCGGGTCTCCATCAGTCGAGAGATCGAGACGCCAGCAAAGCCAGGGCGAAAGACAAGTTCAGGTCGAACCAACTCAAACGCAGCTAGTTCACGCCCAGTCGTCGCTGGTTCTTCCGCCGCCGATTCGCTTCGCTGCATATCAGCAAGCAGTTTCAACAATTGCGAGTCCACGTCGGCAACCGTGAATCGCGGTAGCTTGTCGTGAATGGCTTTGCCGTACTTGGCTCGATGACTCGCTTTGTTCAAATCGAGTTTGTCTCGATACAGTTCTTCGCTACCGAGTTTTGCGATCACGGTTACCGTGTCGCCGCGTCCGCTTCGCTCAATCGCGAGTGATAGCGGTTCGATCGGCGTTTGCATTTCCTTTGCTTCATCCATGATTCCTAGTTGTTCTCCATGCTTCGTTTGGGATTCGGTACGCTGCGACGGATTGCCAACATCAGAGCGTCGGCCTCCGCCAGCATTTCCTCAAAGTCAAACGGCGTTCCGCCAGCAGCGATAAACTTCCGTGCGTCATCGCCGGGATTGCCAGGCGTGATGATGCGAACGGTGTTCGCGACAGTGACCATCAAGCGAGCCAGTCGCGTTGCTCCGTTCTGTCCGGCTTCGTCGTGATCCGCAACGATGGCAACATCGTGGGCACCGATGCGACGAACGAAGTTCACTGTTGCAGGCATGGCACCTTGGCAACTCGGGCGACCGATCGCGGGAAGCCCGATCGACAACAACGCAGCAACGTCACTCGGTCCTTCGCAGATGAACAGCCGATTCATGTTCGATGCGATGCCATCAGGAACAAACAACCCGCCGCGTCCACCGCGATAGCTCCACTTGTCGCCCCCCTTTCCATTTGATTTACAGTGACCGCGAAGCCGCAAACCGATACAACGCCCGCCGCTATCGACCATCGGCCACGTTGTCGCCTGATCCGCTTCGCTGTAGCCGACTCGCAAACGAACCAGCGTTCGCGGCTGGACGTTCAGCTTATTTGCCAACGATTCACGGCGTTCGCGGCTCATTTCGCAGAAGAACTGCTTTGCCAAGTCGTCGAAGTCAATCGTCGGCTCTGGCGGTTCGCAATTCACGATACGGTTGCTAGTCACCGTTCGTCGTGCGATCGGTCGCGGAGTCGAACGATCATTCTCGTTCTTCACTCCCAACCAATCGGCCAACCATCCAAGCGTTGCTCGAAAGTCCAGCCCGAGAATCCATTGCAGTGATGCGATGCCATCGCCGGGCGACGGATTGGTTCCGCGAGTGAAGCAATGCCGACAGTGAACCGCTCCGCGTCCGTTGATATTTGGAAACGCGGCGAAGCGATCGCGACCGCCACACTTCGGGCAAGCATGGCCGCGTCCGTCCAACTTGTCGGCGTCGATGCCGGCTGCGATCAGAATGTCGAACCAACGGCCAGCCGCGAGGGCCTTGAGTTCTTCGACCGAAGGCAACGAAATTGAGTAGCGTTGTTCGCTCATTTTGCACCTCCGTTTCCGACTTCGACCTGCGAAGCCATCGCGTCGGCGATGTAGCGTTCAATTTCGGCGACGGGATACAAGACCCGGCGACCAAAATGAACGGCTCGGATGGGACCGCGAGGCGCAGTCCGTTTGTAAAGTGTCCTGGAACTGATGCCCAATCGCGTTGCCGCGTCGGCTCGGCTCAGGCAGATGGTGTTGTCGCCACTGGGCGACGGCACGGTAAAAGCCACGACAAAACTCCCTCTCATA
>CAYVAN010000314.1:0-3824 GCA_964449225.1 uncultured Rhodopirellula sp. | reverse complement strand
GATCCACGTCGATAATCACCGACCGCGACCAACGCCTTGATTCGGATACCGGATGTTTTCTGAGAATTGATTTGGTGAGCGAGTTTGCCATCCTTCGGGGAAGTCCCGACCATCAATGCATTGTTGATGTGATTGCTGCTGAAGGTCAGCAATGTGCGTTCATCATATAAGCGCCATACCGAACGGAGCACGCCAGTTGCACAGACCGTCAGTAAGAAGTCCAGCAGAATGACGGTCCGTGGCAAAGGCTGCTGGAACAGGAAATAATCCAGTGCGGCAACAGCAATCATCGCCATCAAAGCGGCCCGCCCGAGCGCAAGCAAATCGGAAAACGATACGTAGCGGTACCAGCCATGAAAATGTCCGGCTGCGTAGAAAACCGCGATCTTCACCGCAACGATGGCTGCAACACCACCCATGAACCGCTCTTTCATGTGCGATGGAACCTGAAAGTCAAAACGCATCAGCATCGCCAGCCATAACAGGCCAGTGAAAAGAATCGTGTGCATGACCAACAAGATGACGAGCCGAACACCGGTGTGTTCGATCAAGTCACGTAAGCCTTGTGATTGATTCTGCTTGGGGTTGTTCTTAGCCATCGAGATGTTTCTTGAGTGCGACAAAGGGGTTTAGCATCGAAGTGAGCTTGCTACTTCTGGTAATTCCAGAGGGCTCGAACGTCTCTTCCAGTCATCTCGGCCAATCGGTCAAGATCATCATAAAAATACGGCTTCAATTTCTCGCGAGTCTCCTCGCTGAGCTTGGGTTTTTCACCGTCGGCAAACGGTCTAAAAATCAGTTTGGATAGACTCGAGTGCTTTACTTTCGAGACGATGTCGGGATAACCAAGCCGTCGCGTCAACCCGGCTGCACCAACCGCGGCTCGAGCGAGCAAACGGTTTCTGGCGGTCGAAGCTCCCAAAACCCGAGCCGAAGCTTCGCCTTGATAAAGTTCCGGATCAACGCCCAAGAATCGGAAGATCGTTTCGGCGTAGGCATCGGGGTCAGATCGGAGGTCGTCGTAAAACAACCCAAGCCGCTTGGACTGGTCAAAATGCTGATGGAAAGACTCCAGATGCTCGGAGTACTTTCCACGACTCAACAAGTCTGGTCGTACCTCAATTGCCTCTTCAAACGAACAACTCAATTCGGCGTTGCGACACAAGAACAGGTAGTGTGAAAAAGCCCGATCGATCGGATCACGCAAGTTGTAGATAATTTTTGCTTCGGGCAACTCTTTCGCAATCCGCGCGGCGACATCTCGATCGAAGATGTAGGTGTTAGAAACCTCTCCAATTGCGATCGGCTCTAGGTTCTCTGGCGTGGGCTTAAAGAACCGCAAGTACCACTTAAAATCTTTCGTGTGGTAGTCCGAGAAGTACAGTGTTTCTTTGGCAGTCGAAACGCAAACCTGAGGATGGTTGGCTAATGCCTGGTAGAGCCAAGTCGTCCCACACTTGCCCGGCCCAATGCCCACAAAGTTGGGCAGCAAAGTTTCAGCAACAGACGGATGAGTCGATTCCGCGCTCGTCAGCTCAGTCGCCATAGTGGAAGTTTTTTTGGAAAAGAAAGAGAAGACGGACACCCAGTTTAATTAACAGGAACCCGCGCGGCTGATGTGAGGAAGACACTCAGTCCAGACCAACACCCGCCGCATATGTCTTGCGACGATTATAGTTTTGCTTATCCCATGGGCAATCCTAACGTGTTCAGTTTCACCAATCCAATTGACCGGACTTAGGGTCGTACTACCTGTATCGGGGATGCAAGCTGAAGGGCTCAACAATCGGACGACACAAACAAGGGACGACGATCTTCCCGTAAACAGATCTCGTGCCGCCCTATGCCTTCAAGCCGCTAGGAACGGGTGAACCTCTGAAGACCAGCAGCGGGGCAAAGAATGAGCATTGCTGGTTTAGAAGCAGAACTATAATTTTTTAATTTTCGAGCGTTCTGCACTTACGAGACTGGTGTGCCTGACTCAGCTTGCCTGATTCCGCTTGCTTGATAACAAACGCGATCTGCTGGTTTGTGAATTTTGACATCTTCATGGTCGTCTTCTCCTGTGAAATGACGGCCAGACTCTAACTCGATCTTCTAACTTCAAGTGGCTCAGTTTTTTGGGTGCAGATCACTGAAGCCATTGGGTGAGATCCCGCCCCAATAAACGCGATAACTTCTCAACGTCGGACTGAAATTCGTCTACTAGATGGGCTCGGAATTCATCCGACAAGGCCTGCCTGGATTGCTTACGCGTCAACGCAGATTGCAGAACACGTTTGACGGGACCGGTACTGCCATAGTACCAACCCTTCATGCCTTCAATTGCTCCCTTCAACAATGGCGGTGGGTTGCTATTGAGCCGAGCAATGAGCCGACTCCTGACGACTTCCGAAGCGTGGAGCAAGAAAACGCCGCTTCCCCCAGGGCCAATCACTTTTTCAAACTGGAGACTGTATCGCCGTAGCGAAGCTCGCGTAGAGCTTCGGCGATTGCAGGGAAACCGAACGCCTACGCGGCGATCGCTACTTGCTGACGACACCACAGCTTGAAAAACTGAGTCGGTTGATGTGGTAGTCGACGCTCTTGCGAAACTTAATGAAGGCCCGTTGCTCACGGACACGCGGCTTGGGGACATGAACGGGCACGAGACGCTTGAGCAACGACATTTCGGCAAGCTTCAGCGCGTCATCGCGATCGGTCTTTCGCTTGGTGGCCTTCCAAGACCAAGCTTCTTCATTGGTACTGTAGACGAGTGTTTTGACTCGTCTTTCTTGGCAGATGCCATTGATCCAGCCCGAGGGTCCGCAGGCTTCCATGACGACGAGGTCAACAGACGACGAGGTCAACATCGGGGCGGGATTTCAGTAGGTGTTCGATATGAGATCGCTTGGTGACGATGGTCTCGAATTGATGCTTCGGGGTGGCAGGATCAAAGAAGCAGCAGACGCTGCTAAACTTGCCAAGGTCGATGGCACATGTAAACATGAATGCCGCCGTGGCTTGGGGTGTCAACGTGTTCCGAAGTGTTGATTGTGACAGATCGAAAGATGGGGATCACCGCCTAGTCAGCAGCGCCTAGCAACCGACCCGCCTCAGACCACGGACTTCATGAATTCCTTATCCCACTGAAATCGTAAATGCCTATTCCTGACGCCAGTCGAGCCACAGTAAAGGACGCCAAGGTGCGTGATTACCTGCTCAACCTTGGGCATCCTGATGGCGGGCCAAAGGCGATCTGGTTTCACTCACTTGGCTACAACCGCGATGACTGGCACTATCTTGCTGACGATTTGCTCGCGATCGCCCGAAACTGCACCAAGTTCGACACCGAAACCACACGGTTTGGTGTAAAATGCAAGGCACTTGGTTCCATCGGGCGTCCAGGACATCGCCCAGGCAACGTTTTGACTGTATGGATCGTCGAGGACGGGGATCCGCCACGATTGGTTACCGCTTACCCAGAAGAAACGACATGATCGCAGAACATTCACTTGTCGTACTTGACTCTGAACCGCCTCACGCAAAACTCACTCGCGGAGATGTTGGCACTGTCGTACATGTGTACAAAGACGACAAGGGATACGAAGTCGAATTTGTCGATGGTGGCGGCCAAACCGTTGCTCTGGTTACGGTCGGTGCTGACGATGTCCGGCCCATCAGGGCTGGCGAACTATTGCACACTCGCGCCACTGCGTAAGGGATAACCATGGCGTGCAACGGAGCGGCGTTGCAAAAAAGTGGCGTTCTGGAGCGGCAAATCGTTTGCGAAATGACTCGTGCTCGTATCAAACAGTCGCATCTTGGCGGCACGCAAGCGTGCT
>CAYVAN010000313.1:0-3835 GCA_964449225.1 uncultured Rhodopirellula sp. | reverse complement strand
GCGGCGACGCAATCGAGCATCAGTTTGACGTGATCCTGCTCAACGTGCTTGCCTCCTTCTTTCAAACACACGCTGGTCAGCATGTCGTTGAGAACGGTTTGGCATTCTTGGCAATTCTGAATGCAATCCTGTTTCGATGCGGTTGCGGTACTCATGGGATCTCCTTTGATTGGAAAGACGTATGCGGCCCCGTTGCCGCTGCCTTTTCGGAATGCAACTTGCATACCACTATGGGGTATATTCCTGAATGCCGTTTTGACACGCTGGAGAGATCATGCACCACACCGAAAAGCACGCGACACCACCGCCCGTCGCTGATACGCCGACTTTGATCGACCCGGTTTGTGGCATGAAAGTGCCGGCGGATAGCCCCCGATCGGCCGAGTTTGACGGCGAGAATTACGTGTTTTGCAGCGATGGATGTCTGGAGAAATTCAAGAACGACCCGGCCAGCGTGCTGGCAAAGCGTGCTCAGAAAAACGCGAGCAAGGAAACATCTTGCTGTGGCGGTTCGGCGGCCGTCCATCAAATCGGTGATCAACCGCCCGCGTCTTCGTGCTGTGGTGGTCATTCATCGGCCAAAGCGAGCGATACGCCCGCAGATCCAACGGCGATCTACACCTGCCCGATGCACCCCGAGATCGAGCAGGTTGGTCCTGGCGACTGTCCGATATGTGGGATGGATTTGGAGCCGAAGTTCATTGACATGGCCGATCATGGCGATGACGAACAATACGCTGACATGAAACGGCGGTTTGGGGTGGGCGTGGCGTTGTCGGTGCCGTTGCTGGTGATTGCGATGGGGCCGATGGTGGGCTTGCGCGTTGCCGATTGGATGAGCAACAGTGTGTTTGGATGGCTGCAGTTGGCTCTTGCGACGCCGGTCGTGTTTTGGTGCGGATGGCCGTTGTTGGTGCGTGGTGCCAAGTCGTTTCGCAGTTTGAATCTGAACATGTTCTCCTTGATCGCGGTGGGCACACTGGCCGCTTATTTGTTCAGCCTTGTGGTGGTGCTGATTCCGGGTGTGATCCCTGAAGCGTTCTTTGAAAACGGTGTTCCGTCTCTGTATTTCGAGGCGGCTGCCGTGATCATCACGCTCGTTTTGCTTGGGCAGGTTTTGGAGCTCCGTGCCCGGCAGCAAACCGGTGGAGCCATACGCGAGTTGATGCAGCTCGCCCCGGATACAGCCACAAGAATCGTCGACGGTGGCGATGAAGAAGTCTCGCTCGACGCGGTTCACAAGGGCGACCGTTTGCGGGTGCGTCCGGGCGAGAAGGTGCCAGTCGATGGGCGTGTGGTGAGCGGTTCAAGCAGTGTGGATGAGTCGATGTTGACCGGCGAGCCGATTCCGGTTCAGAAGGTCGAAGGGGACGAAGTCACCGGTGGCACGCTAAACCAAACCGGTGCTTTGGTGATGGAAGCGGTTGGCGTGGGTGGCGATACCGTTCTGAATCGTATCGTTCAGATGGTGGCGGACGCCCAGCGTAGTCGTGCTCCGATCCAGAAGCTGGTTGACGTGGTCGCTCGGTACTTTGTGCCGGCGGTGATCGTGTGTTCGATTTTGGCCTTTGTTGGCTGGGCGTTCTGGGGACCAGAGCCACAGTTGGCTCACGCGTTTGTTGCGGCGGTCGCGGTGTTGATCATCGCTTGCCCGTGTGCTTTGGGACTTGCAACGCCAATGTCGGTGATGGTCGGCGTTGGTCGCGGTGCGAAGGAGGGCGTCTTGATCAAGAACGCGGAAGTATTGGAGGTGATGGAAAAGGTCGACACGATCGTGGTCGACAAAACGGGGACGTTGACGCAGGGACGGCCCGAGGTCACCGCAGTCGAGACATTTGGCGATTGGAGCGAAAGCGAGGTGATCGCATTGGCGGCAGCCGTTGAAGCTCAGAGCGAACATCCGTTGGCTCAAGCGGTCGTGCGGCGAGCGAAGGCGGATGAACTAAACGTTGTCGAGGCGACTGATTTCAACAGCATCACCGGCGGAGGCGTTCAGGCTCGTGTGGATGGTCGAGATGTGTTGATCGGCAAAGCGGACTTGCTGAATGAACAAGGTATTGCGGACGTCGACTTGGGTCGCAATCGTGCTGGATCGCATCAATCCGAAGGGGCGACGGTCGTGTTCGTTTCAATCGACAACCACCTGGCTGCGATTCTCGCCATTACCGATCCGATCAAAGAAACCACGCCGGCGGCACTGAAGACGTTGCACGAACTGGGTTTAAAGGTCGTAATGTTGACCGGTGATGCCGAGCCGACTGCAAGAGCGGTGGCGGCGAAGCTGGGCATCGACGAGTTCCATGCCGGCGTATCGCCCGAAGACAAGCACGACTTCGTTCGCAAGCTGAAGAATGAAGGACAGATCGTTGCAATGTGTGGCGACGGCATCAACGACGCACCCGCTCTGGCAGAATCGAACGTCGGGATCGCGATGGGCACCGGAACGGGCGTGGCGATCGAATCGGCGGGCGTGACGTTGGTCGGCGGTGACCTTCGCGGAGTCGCGGCGGCCGGGAACCTGAGCCGAAAGACGATGAGCAACATTCGTCAGAACTTGTTCTTCGCATTTATCTACAACACGCTGGGGATTCCGGTTGCAGCGGGACTGCTATATCCGTTCTTTGGCGTCCTGCTGAGTCCGATGATTGCAGCGGCGGCGATGAGTTTGAGCAGCGTGTCGGTGATCGCGAATGCACTCCGTTTACGGGCGGCGAAGCTCACATGACGTTCTCTTCGCCTTGCACATGCGAGGCGAAGCATACGACCACCAGAGAACTTTACCCGTCTAACGCCTAACGGTCTTGGAAGCTAAAATCGTCCCGGAAACCGCGTATTTGCATCAAAAGTTCTCTCCATGCTCTCAGACGACGAGAAAAAGAAGCTCAACAATCGACTCCGGCGTGTCATCGGACAGGTCGAGGCGGTGGGGCGTATGATCGAGGAAGAGGAATACTGCGTCGACATCCTGATGCAGTTGTCGGCCGCGACGGGAGCGTTAGATAAGGTCGGGCAGATCGTTTTGGAGCAGCACATCAAGTCTTGTGTGAGCGATGCGATCGAGAGCGGTGACGCGGCCGATCGCGATGAGAAGATCGCGGAGCTGATCAAGATCTTCCGTAAGTATTCCGATTGAATGCTGTCCCAGTCGGCCGGGGACTTCTCAAAACTTTTTCTGAGAATCTTTGTTCTCGCCGTGAAGAAGCGACGGTGTCACGCATCGAAAGAGCATCAAGAGGAGGATTCTTATCCGAATCCCCAGATGCTCTAACGGAATCGTGGACCATGAACCGTCGTCGCAACAACACCACCGCTCGAATCTTTGCCGCTTTTGCGGTGATGGCGGTTTTGTTGGCAGCGTCACCGGTGGTTCGCGCGACCAAACCATGTCCTGGTTCTCATCACACAACATGCTGCCAAACACAGCCTGCCGGTCATGGTTGCTGTGACGGTGATGATTCATCGCACGAGTGTCCTTTGATGGCGGCGTGCGAGCCAACGACGTGGCTGCCGCCGCGAACGATTGGCGAGGAACCCACGCCTCGCGGATTCATCGACAGCGATTACTCGCGGATCGTTTGGCAAATCGAATCGGTGTCGATCGGCCGACCAATCCAGTCCGCTCGGTCCAACTCCCTGATTGAACAACACGTTCGTCTTCAGATTTAGCCGTTGGCAGTGCTTCGACCTGCGAGGCCAGCTCCAATCTGAATCAAAGATGTTTCCTGTATGTAACTAATCGGTGCATGTCGATGTCGGCTGCGCCATCAATCCTGGAGTTTCCAAAATGTTAGCGACCGTATTCTCTGCTGTTTTGTTTGCCGTTTCGTTCGTCCCC
>CAYVAN010000312.1:3232-3901 GCA_964449225.1 uncultured Rhodopirellula sp. | reverse complement strand
TGTCGGCTCGGAGAGCCGAGCGACATTGCCCAACTTGAAAAACTGATTTGCCCTGGTGGATCGTAGACCTAAACGCCCCACACACCATGGCCGATTGCGCCAGGATTGAGGACTCGGTTGAAATGTCGACCCAGGAAACACTTCCCCCAATGGCCTCACTGAGCATCGACTGAACCGTGGCTGGCCCATTTACGAAATATCGGCCGAAGTCTTGACTTCAACATTGATTCCTACCCGACCGGTTCGTTCATTTGCAGATGCACCATGTCGCGGTACTTTCCTCCTCGCCGCAACAACTCTTCATGGGTACCAACCTCAATGATTCGTCCTTCATCGAGCACCACGATTTTGTCGGCTCCGGTGATCGTGCTAAGACGGTGTGCGATCACAAAGGCTGTTCGATTGGTGAGCAATTCTTTCAAGCTGTTTTGAATCAGCTGCTCGCTTTGGCTATCCAAGTTACTGGTCGCTTCGTCCAAAATTAGAATTTTCGGATCCGCCAAGATCGCTCGGGCGATCGCCAAACGTTGCCGTTGGCCGCCCGATAGCTTGACGCCGCGCTCGCCGACCAGAGTATCGTAGCCGTCGGGCATCCGCTCGATGAATTCATCCGCTGCTGCGGCCGTAGCGGCTTCGTCCAGGTCCTTGGGCATCACCGCCAAGAGGCCC
>CAYVAN010000312.1:0-3222 GCA_964449225.1 uncultured Rhodopirellula sp. | reverse complement strand
GGCTTGGCGATTGGCATATCCGATATTCTGGGCAATCGTTCCGTCAAACAGAAATACATCCTGTTCGACCATCCCCAGCAGACTGCGATAGCTGCCCAGTTCGATGTCTCGCAAATCACGGCCATCCAGCGTGATGCTTCCAGACGTTGGGTCGTAAAACCGCGAAATCAAATTCGTCAGTGTCGTCTTCCCTGCTCCGCTTCGTCCAACCAACGCAATCGTTTCGCCAGCGTTCACCTCCAGCGATAGGTCTGATAGCACAGGTTGATCGCTGCCAGGATAAACAAACGACACGTCGCGAATAGATATCGCACCCTCAACATTGACTCGGTGGATCGAAATCGGATCGTCACGCGATGGCAACTCCTCTTCCACCTCCAACACATCAAGCACACGGTCCAGACCGGCCAGATTGTTCTGAAATGTCACCGCACTGCCAGCCATTGTCGCTAGCGGATCCAACAACATCGTCAGGTAGACCAGGAACATCATCAGATCACCAAGCGTCAATTGTGATTCAATGATTTGGTAGCCGCCGTAAAGCAACAAACCGGTAGAGGCCAGCGGAATGATTACTTCCCAGATCATTTCAATGATGCGAGTCCACCACCACGTAAACAATTGCTGACGTACCAGGAAATCACCTTCACGAACAAACCGCGATGACTCATTGCGACTACGTCCAAACGTTCGCACGACGCGAATTCCGCCAAACGTTTCGGTGGCTCCCGCATCAATCCGTTGACGCTGTTTGCGAATGTCGCGATACATCGGCCGAATTCGATTGATCCAAGTTCGGTGTGTCACCCAAACGATCGGCAGCAACAACAACCCACCTACCATCAACTTCCAATCGACCAACATCAAGATGACCAAACTGCCGACAAACTGCACGATGGCTCGCCAAGGGTTGTACAGCATGCTGAAAATCAGCTCACCAACGCCACCGGCGTCCTCGCGAATCAGGCTGGCCACGCCACCACTTCTCATGCCGTAGACCTGATGCAGTGGCAATCGGATCGAGTGCTCAAAGACGCGGCGGCGAACCGACACCTGAGTCTGATTGACCGACTTTGTTGCACTCCAGCGCCCCGCAAGGTTGACGATGGTCGAGATTGCCGTGACGACAATCACGGTCACCGCGATCACAACCAACAATCCCATTCGCGAATCGGGCAGCGAAAGTGTTTCCAACCAAACAGGCAGCGGTTTTGGCGGGGCAGTCAATGCACAATCGATAGCCAGCTTGGTACCCAGCGGTGGCACCAAACGCAACGCGATTCCGATTGTCAGAAAAAACAACGCCGCAAAGATCTGTCCACGATGAGCAGCCGTCAGGCCCCAAAATGCCCGAAACAGTTCCCAGAACCCCCGATCCCTTTCGCCAATCTTCTTCTTGCTTTTTTCCTTGGCAGGGGGCGATTGACCGTTTTTCGAGTCACCGTTCTTGGCATTGCGCTGGCGAACGGTTTCACGGTATTCGATAAATCGGCTTCGGCTGGGGTCGCTAGGCATGCTGTATTCATAGCGACTGGGAAACCGCCCGCCGAGTGGAGGGGAAAACCAGTGCAGGGCAAATCAGTGTCGGTCAATTGTCCCAATTGACTCGGGTATTGGTTCGGTGCTCGGACAGACAATTGCCCTACACTCTTACGCGTTGATCCGTGACGTCAAATCACCGGGCAAATCGTCAATCTTCACGCGGGTTTGCTCCAGCGTGTCACGGTCGCGAATGGTCACGGTTTGGTCTTTCAGCGTTTCAGTATCGACCGTGATGCAGTACGGCGTGCCGGCTTCGTCTTGACGACGATAGCGACGTCCAACCGCACCCTTTTCATCGTAAAAGACATTGAACTTATCTTTCAAAGTCCCGTAGATCTCTTTCGCCAATTCGGGCATGCCGTCTTTTTTGACCAGCGGGAAGATAGCGGCTTTGATCGGCGCGAGCCTCGGGTGCAACTTCATGACCGTGCGAGTCTGCATGTTGCCATTTTCGTCGGGTGCTTCGTCTTCGGTGTAGGCTTCGCATAAAAACGCGAGCGCTCCGCGATCGGCACCGGCTGACGGTTCGATCACGTGCGGCGTGAACTTTTCGTTAGTCAATTCATCGCGGTAAGAAAGGTCTTTGCCGCTGCCACGGTATTTTGGTTTGCCCTTTTCGTTAAGCTCAACCGTCATCGGGTTGGTTGTTGGATCCAGCTTGCCTTCCATGTGCGACCGCAGATCAAAATCGCCGCGATGGGCGATGCCTTCCAGTTCGCCATACTCGCCTTCGGGCAAGAACGGGAACGCGTACTCGATATCCGCCGTACCAACGCTGTAGTGAGCCAGTTCCTCGGCGTGATGCTCTCGCATGATCAAGGATTGATCGGAAAGCCCGAGTCCCTTGTACCAAGCCAGACGACGGTCTCGCCAATATCGATACCAATCCTGGGATGTGTCGGGGTGACAGAAAAACTCGATTTCCATCTGTTCGAACTCTCGTGACCGGAACGTAAAGTTCCGCGGTGTAATCTCATTGCGGAAACTCTTGCCGACTTGCCCGATACCGAAGGGAATTTTTACTCGGCTGCTGTCAACGACATTCTTGAAGTTAACAAAGATCCCTTGCGCGGTTTCGGGACGCAGGAACGTTACATCGTCTTCGCCGCCCAGAGCACCCAGCGTGGTCTTGAACATCAAATTGAATTCACGTGGCTCGGTCAATGAATCCAACTTTTTGGCATCCGGTCCTAACACATCGGTCGTGTTGTCCAGCTTATCCAGCGTCAATGAGTCATCGCCCACGGTCAGCTTGTCAGCATCCTTTGGGCGGAACTTAAAAAACTTCATCGCGCGGCGACGCACTTCGTCGGCTTCTTGTTCTTGTTCGGCTAGCGTCGTGACGAACACTTTTTGGTCCTTGGCTTCGCACCAACGTCCGCGAACTTGGTCGAACCGATAACGCTTCTTCGTTTCGCGGCAATCCACCATTTGATCACAGAACAGATCGAAGTGACCGCTGTTCTTCCAAACTTGCGGGTGCATGATGATCGTGCAATCCAAACCAACCATCTCGAACGTCGTCGGCGCGGTTGCTGGCTGGACCAATTCGTTGTGTCCAGCGATCATGTCACGCCACCAAGCGTCTTTTAGATTGCGCTTCAGTTCGACGCCAAGCGGACCATAGTCCAAAAACCCTTGGACTCCGCCATAGATTTCGCTGGATTGCAACAGGAAGCC
>CAYVAN010000311.1:0-4075 GCA_964449225.1 uncultured Rhodopirellula sp. | reverse complement strand
TGGCTGGTTTGCTTCGAGCATGGCGACCCTCTGAACCCTGTGGGGATCAGTTACCGAAGGTGGTTTTAGCGGATCACTTTCTTTTCTTTCAGCATCGCAATGACCTGATCGGCACACGCTTCGACTGAATCGCTGGAGGCGTCGATGACCAGATCGGGATTCGACGGTGCTTCGTAATCGGCGGTCACGCCTGGGAAGTTCCGCAATTCGCCAGCGTCAGCTTGGGCGTACTGGCCCTTGGTGTCTCGTTCGCGGCAGACTTCGATCGGTGTGGCGACGTGAACGACCAAGAACTGATCATCGCCGATCAGTTTCCCGACTTTTCCACGGACGTCTTCGGAAGGTGCAACAAACGATGCGACGCAGATCAGGCCAGCATTGTTGAGCGTGTGCGCGAGGTGTCCGCTGCGTCGTAGGTTTTCGCTTCGATCTTCGGCGGTAAACCCAAGATCGCGACTAAGGCCACGGCGAACGGCTTCGCCATCGATCATCGCAACGGCTCGGCCCGCGTCAAACAATTTGCGTTCGACCGCGTTTCCAATGGCGGTCTTGCCGGATCCGGTTAATCCAGTCAGCAAGATGGTTGTTGGTGTCTGCCCAAACCGTGCCGATCGTTCTTCGATCGAAACAGCGGAAACATCTGCGGATTCATCACCGTCCTTGGATGCTTCGTCGTCCCAGACCGACTTGGCGTTGCTGTCGCCGGATTTGTCCAGGATCATTCCAGCGGCCACCGTCGCATTGCTGATGCGATCGACGATGATGAACGCACCGGTGCTACGGTTGCGTCGATAGGCGTCAAAGTGAATCGGTGACGACAGCGAAATGCTAACGCGGCCAATCTCGTTCAATTCCAATGCCGGTGCTGGGCTCCGATGCAAGGTATTGACATCGACGCGATACGACAAAGTGTCAATGGTTGCCGGGATCGTTTGGGTCGTGTGTTTTACCAAATAGGTTTTGCCAGGCACCATCGCATCGCCATCCATCCAAACCAGCATCGCGTCAACGTGATCGCGTGATTTTGGCAAGTTGCCTGGGCGCACTAGCATGTCGCCTCGGCTGGCATCAATTTCGTCTTCCAGCGTCAACGTGACTGAAAGCGGCGCGAACGCTTCATCGATATCGCCATCGTAGGTGACGATTGATTTGATTTTGGATTTTTGCTTACTCGGCAAAACCATGACTTCTTCGCCCGGACGCACGATTCCTGACGCAATCGTTCCGCAGAAGCCGCGGAAGTCCAGGTTGGGGCGATTGACGTATTGAACGGGGAAGCGGAAATCTTGCAGGTTACGATCCGAACCGATGTAGACCGATTCCAGGAAATTCATCAACGTGCTGCCGGTGTACCACGGCGATGCTTCGGATCGGTCAACGACATTGTCACCGTTGAGTGCGCTAATAGGAATGAAGTGCAAGTCGGGCAGGTCCAAGCGTGCAGCAAACGACCGGTAGTCGTCGCAGATTTGGTTGAATTTGTCTTCATCAAAGTCAATCAAATCCATCTTGTTGACCGCGACGACCACGTGGCGAATGCCGAGCAGGGAAACGATGAACGAGTGGCGTTTGGTTTGCGTCATGACGCCATGGCGTGCGTCAATCAGAATCACCGCCAAGTCGGCCGATGATCCACCGGTCGCCATGTTACGGGTGTATTGTTCGTGCCCAGGGGTGTCGGCGATGATGAATTTGCGTTTTGCGGTGCTGAAATAGCGATACGCAACATCGATCGTGATGCCCTGTTCCCGCTCGGCTTTTAGCCCATCGGTTAAAAGTGCTGGGTCGAATTTGCCGCCGGTCGTGCCGACAAGTTTTGAATCAGCTTCGATCTGAGCCAGCTGATCCTCGTAGATCATTTTGCTGTCGTAAAGCAATCGCCCGATCAGGGTGCTCTTGCCGTCATCGACACTGCCGCACGTGATGAACCGCAGCAATTGCTTGTTCTCGTGCTGCTTCAAATAAGCGTCGATGTCAGTTGCGATTAGGTCAGATTGGTGTGACATGAGAGAGAGAGCGTTTAGCGTTTAGCTGTTAGCGTTTAGCTAACAGCCATGAGTGGGAGGATGGGTGAACTCACGCGACTAAAGGCTAATAGCTAAACGCTAAGAGCTAATCGCTGTTGCGTAGCAACTAGAAGTATCCGCGGCGTTTCTTTTCTTCCATTCCTGCGCCGCCTTCGTCTTGGTCGATGATCCGGCCTTGGCGTTCGCTGGTGGTCGCAAGCAGCATTTCTTGGATGACTTCGGGCAAAGTGGTCGCTTCACTTTCGACCGCACCGGACAGCGGGTAGCAGCCCAGGGTACGGAATCGAACCATGCGTTCCTCTTCGACTTCGCCGGGAAGCAAAGGCATCCGATCATCGTCTCGCATCAGCAGCGTTCCGTTACGCATCACGACGCGACGTTTCGCGGAAAGGTACAACGGAACGATGGGGATATTTTCAAGGTGGATGTACTGCCACACATCCAATTCAGTCCAATTACTCATTGGGAACACGCGAATCGATTCGCCTTTGTTCACACGGGCGTTGTACAGGTTCCACAATTCAGGGCGTTGGTTCTTTGGATCCCACCGGTGCGATTTGTCGCGGAAGCTAAAGACGCGTTCCTTGGCTCGTGATTTTTCTTCGTCTCGTCTAGCGCCACCAAACGCAGCATCGTATTGGCCTTTGTCCAAGGCAGCTTTCAGGCTGTCTGTCTTCATCAATTCCGTGTGCTTTTCGCTATCCACCCATGGCCAGATATTATGTTTTAGGCCTTCGTGATTGATGTGAACGTGCAGGTCTAACCCAAGTTCCTTGGCAACGTATTCATCGCGGAACTTGTACATTTCCTTGAATTTGTAGGTCGTGTCGACGTGCAACAGCGGGAATGGCGGTTTGGCGGGCGCGAATGCTTTCATCGCCAAGTGCAACAGCACCGCCGAGTCCTTGCCGATGCTGTACAGCATGACTGGATTGGAGAACTCGGACACAACTTCACGGAAGATGTGAATGCTTTCGGCTTCGAGCTGTTTTAGGTGTGTCAGGCTATAGTCGGTCATGGTCGCGATGCAGTCAGGGCCGCTGGATTGGTGAAGCGGAATCCAGATCCCGCTTAATAAGCGGTTGAGTATAGACGGACGAAAATGGATCGCTAGGGAAGGATCCACCCCCGGACGATAGGTGCCTCCAAAACAGCATCGCATAAGATGCTATAGCCGGAATAATCCGTGTTTCTAGAATCCCGCCACGGCAGGGGAACAGACGCCTAGCCCTGCTTTGGGTTAGTTTTGCTATCCGCCGATTGGCTTTGCAGATGCTTGGCGCGCCATTTGGTCATCACTTGTAGGATGACACCCTCGGATTCGTCGGTGTCACCAAGCGGATAGCTGCTTAGTCGACGCAGTTCCAATGTGGCCAATAATCCTAAATGTCGGGCCTCGCCTCGTTCATCGACCCATTTGGGACCTTTAATTAACAACAGCCGGTCAACCGAACTCCAATGCGGCTCGATCCAACGACAGAACTTTGCGATGCTGCCGACCGCGCGCGATACGATCGTCGAAAAGCGGAAATCGTCCAGCAGGTCTTCTCCGCGGGCGGCGTAAACGGCGACGGGAAGCCCCAGTTCGGCGATAATCTCATTCAGCGCTCCGGCTCGCTTGGCAACCGATTCGGCCAACGAGACTTCGATATCTTCTCGCAATATCGCCAAAGGAATTCCTGGGATTCCATTTCCACTGCCCAAATCCAATACTTCCTCGCCGGGCTCGATCAACGGTGAAAGCTGTAGGCAATCCCGTAAATCACGGCCGACAAATAGATCCCACGTCGTGTGACGAGTCAGATTCAAGTTTTCGTTGAGTTTCCACATCGCTTCCGCAAATTGCTGCAAGCGTAGTGCAATCGGTTCTTCGATCTCCATTTTGTGAGCGGCGAGTGCGGCGGCAAAATCGGGATCAATCGGCATGAGGGTAGTGTTTGCAGGAGGAGAGACGGGCTTTGATCGCTGATCGTAGTTTGAGACAACAAGATTGTTTAGACCACAGGGGTAAATCTCAGGGCAAATCAGTTTTTTAAGCTGGGCAATGT
>CAYVAN010000310.1:0-4076 GCA_964449225.1 uncultured Rhodopirellula sp. | reverse complement strand
CGCCCCCCACAACGGTAAAAACAGGCCGCGTTCCTAGCTAACGCCGCTAGCGGCGGGGAGCGCCGAGCGACATTGCCCCGCTTGAAATTTTGAGTTGCCCTTCGTCAAAGGTCCGACGGCAAAAGCAGAAACTGAACACATGCAAATTGATCCCACGGCCGGATCGGATACGATCAGGTTTCATACTTTACGGCGATCACCAAGACCCAAGCCCATCGGATCTAGCGATGCACGCCCCGCATTGGAAATGCAAGCGAAGCGTCGGCGGTGTAGGCGCTGGGGCCAGTTGTAGGTGCAGCTGAAATCGGTGCTGTCACGCTCATCGGCCCGCCTGGCAATTGAGTCAAGTCGACCGTTTGTGAGGCACCGGTCGGAATGACAAAGAGTTGGGGATCGTTGGTCAACAGTTGGTTGACGGCATAAGAGCTGATATCGATCTGCATTGACAACTCTTGTTCGCCGACCGGTTGCAGATACAATTTTACTTGATGGGGAAGCGCCACGCCTTGAACGTCATAGTAAACATGGTTGGTCGCGGAGCTCTGCGCGACCAAGATTCCCGACGGGTTGTAGAGCAACTGATCGGTCACATAACCGGCTTCTTTTTGGACATACAATACACGCTGGTACAAACCACTGGGCGTTAACTTTGACGTTCGCAGTTCCAGCTTACCGTCTTGGCGTAACACTGGCCCGGCAACGACCTGATTTGGATCAACTTGGATCAGCCCCAACGCATCCATGACGAAGCCTGGATCCACGGGCAAGACCGCGCGACTGAGTTGTTGCTGGTATTGGTCATGACGTGCGAAGTAGAGCGTCTTGCGGATGCCATCGGGTACTTCTAACCAAAACAGTTCCTGATTGCTGCCCATATCCAAACCCGCACCTAGCACGATGGGCAGACTGGCACGCAACCGAAAGTCTTTGTCGCGTTGCAAGTGCATCGTCGCGCTCAACCTTGGCAAGCTGGGCATGCTCAGCATTTCAACCTTGGCCGTATTGGTTGACAATTGGCGAACGCTGCCGGTGCGATTGATCGCCGCAACCACTTCATCCAAACTCGATTGTCCGGTTAGGTTGATCGCGGGCGGCGGCGGGAACGGCGTCGCGACCCTTCGTTGCGAACAAGTCGCACCACCACAAATGAATAGAACCGACGTAATCCAAACGACGCTAAAGACGGACTTGATAGATTTATCGCTCAAGCTTTCTCCTCGCCGTTGGCAAGATTTTCTGGGTCAACATCGATATCGTTTTCGTCGGCGTCAGCTTCCCCCGCCGTTTCCTCTTCAGCTTCCTCTTCAGCTTCCTCTTCAGCTTCACAGTAAAGCAATTCGTTGAGTTCGCCACGCAGCGTTTCCGACTCGCTGCGACTGATTTTGCAGATGGGGATTTCGATCTGGGTGCCATCACTGATCACTTCCATGACCATCACCTCTGGATCCGGCGAATCGCTTCCGGGACGCAACAATCGCTTTCGCATCAGCATCAACGACAACAGATAGCGACTTTTTGCCCTGCCCGGATATCGCTCCATTTGACGCAGCAGGTCGATCAGTACTTCCGGCGGTGCAAGGACAAGCTTCTTATCCTCTGCCTTGGGCATGCGTTTTTTCCACCATCCGATCGCGTCCTCAGGCGGCTCGGTCCAGGCCTCCGCCGAATAATCGCGGCGCAGGTAGTCGTCGCCGGATTCAATGATCGCTGAAAAATACCATTCGCCTTCGCGTAACGGTCGGCCTTGCACGTGGCATTGCCGAGTGCTGCGACTGACTTTGTATTCACCTAGCATGAAAACTGGATGCAATGGGAGCTGAACGATGTTTCGCGACCCTACCAAACCAAGGGGCCCCACCGAAAGAGATAGTTTCGCATCGTTAAGGCGTATTCAGTTAAGGCGTATTCAGTTAAGGCGTATTCACCGTTTGTAGCTGGTAGGCCGAATGGAATGTGCTACCTATGCACCAGAACAGGGGTTACCTATCTCCCCGGTCTACACGCTCCATTGGGCCTACTGAGCGGGATAAAACAGAAGGACGATATTTTGATATCATCGCGGGTACACAAGAACGATCCCAACAACGAGGTTGAATGCAATCCACGATGGCCTATCCCCGCGTTGCCAGCTTAAAAACACATGAAGCGTTTGTTGATCGCCTGACGGAACTTGGACTCGACATGCCAAGCGATTCCGAGATCCTTGCTGGGGAACGATCGCCTTTGGCCAAACCGATCCACGTCGATGGATTGGATGTCGGAAATCGGTTTTGCGTTTTGCCGATGGAAGGCTGGGACGGAACCGACGACGGCAAGCCAACGGATTTGACTCGGCGACGATGGCGGAATTTTGGAATCAGCGGTGCCAAATGGATTTGGGGCGGGGAAGCGGTCGCAGTTCAACACGACGGACGCGCCAACCCTAATCAATTGGTCATCAACGAAGCCAACGCGGGCGAGATTGAATCCTTAAAAGATGAATTGTTTGAAGCGCACGCCGAGCGATTCGGAACGACCGACGATTTGCTGGTCGGGCTGCAACTAACGCACTCGGGGCGTTGGGCGAAACCAAACGTCAAGACAAAAGCCGAACCCAAGACGGCTCAGCGAAACCCGATCTTAGACAAGCGACTTGGAATCACCGATGATTCGTCAATGCTTAGCGATGATGATCTGTCGCGTTTGATTGAGTCGTTTGTTTCATCGGCAGTGTTGGCACAAAGAGCGGGCTTTGCGTTTGTCGATGTCAAGCATTGTCATGGATACCTGGGGCATGAACTGCTGTCTGCTGTTGACCGCCCCGGTCGTTTTGGTGGCAGCTTTGAAAACCGCACTCGTTTTTTACAAGAGATCGTTTTCGGGATTCAAGCGGAAGCGCCTGGTTTGAAGATTGGAGTACGCGTTAGCATCTTCGATCACTTGCCTTACCGGACCGGTGAAAACAAAGCTGGTGTTCCTGATGATGGTGATCCAAGGCTGGCCTTTGGCAGTGATGATCTGGGATTAGGAATCGATCTTGATGAACCGTCCAAGCTGATGGAACTGATGGTCCAGCTTGGCATTCAAATGGTTTGCACCACTGCGGGCAGTCCCTATTACAATCCGCACATTTTACGGCCCGCGTTTTTTCCGCCCAGTGACGGATACGGCCCACCGGAAGATCCATTGGTAGGCGTCGCCCGTCAGATCCAAGCAACCGCTGATTTGAAACGACGCCATCCGGGGATCACGTTCGTCGGTTCGGGTTATACGTACTTGCAAGACTGGTTGCCCAACGTCGCACAGGCAGTAGTGGGCCAAGGCATGGTGGATTCAATCGGTCTGGGTCGGATGGTGCTGTCTTATCCTGAGCTACCAGCCGATGTGATCAATGGAACGGCAACGAAGCGAAAAAAGGTTTGCCGAACCTTCAGTGATTGCACCACCGCAGCACGCAACGGACTGATTAGCGGCTGCTACCCACTGGACCCGTTTTACAAAGCAATGCCCCAGCGCGATCTGTTAAAAGCCACCAAGGACCGATGATCTGGCCGGTTGTCTTTCCAACGCTTATCTTTGCACAAAGCGAACGAAGCCTCACGTCAATTAAGACGCTCAAATTAAGACGCTCAACTTAACAATTCAGTGCAGCCTTCACCGACGCTGCGAAACTGACCGGTATGCAACGCACCTTGCAACGTCACGTCACGGCAAACTGAACTTACCTATCTTTCCTTTTCTGCTACTGACACAATACTGTTTGGCACGAAAGTTGCGCAAGTGTTTTTAACGTTGTTTGGCACGCCGTTTGCGCATGCGGTTGAATTTGGCGGATGGTCCGCCAGTTTGACAGCATGTGGAACTGACTGTGCCCCAAAAAATTCCTAAGCGACGAAAGCCAATCCCTGATCGCGATCAGGAGACGAACGATCAATCCGCTATTAACGAAAACTCTGATCAGATCCGTGCCCGTGACCTGCAAAGATTGAAGTTCTTCAAGAAGATCCGGCCACTTCTGGAGACGTTGCACGACGTCGGAACACAGCGAGATCGAGCCAACAACCGCGAACTCCACATGGACCAGTATGGCGTCCTGG
>CAYVAN010000309.1:1299-4081 GCA_964449225.1 uncultured Rhodopirellula sp. | reverse complement strand
GAGAGCCGAGCGACAATGGGGAACACTCCAAAGTGAAAAAGTGATTGGCCCTGCGGTGGTTCGTTGTTCATTAGCGTGGTTGTTGGCGACATCAATTTGCTGGGCTGCTGATGTAACGGTCGACCAAGACGATCGCGGAAACTTTTCGCTCAAGCGAAACGGTGAACCTTACTTCATCAGGGGTGCTGGCGGGACGGATCATCTTGCGGAATTGGTCGCCCATGGTGGCAACTCGATTCGTACTTGGGGCATCGAATCACTTGAACAGCTTGTCGATGGAAAGCCGTTGTTAGACCGTTGCGAAGAGCTTGGGATTTCGGTGACGGCGGGCATTTGGATTGAACATGAACGGCATGGGTTCGACTATTCCGACCCAGAACAAGTTCGTCAGCAACGTGAAAAGGTGCGGGCTGCGGTCGTTCAATACAAAGACCATCCGGCACTTCTGACTTGGGGGTTGGGCAATGAAATGGAAGGCCCCATTTCAAAATCTGGCGCAGATCGAATTTGGAAAGAACTCAATACGTTGGCCGCGATCATCCACAGGGAAGATCCCAAACATCCAGTCATGACGGTGATCGCCGGTGCATCGTCAGAGAAGGTAAACGGAATCATCAAGCATTACCCCAATATCGATATTTTGGGCGTCAACGCCTACGCGTCCGCAGCATCGGTGGCTAGTGAAATTAAACAAGCGGGATGGAAAAAACCATTCGTGTTGACGGAGTTCGGTCCGTCGGGTCACTGGGAGGTTGCCAAGACACCGTGGGGAGCGTCGATCGAACCGTCCGGCCGCCAAAAAGCAGCGAGCTATTACGTCACGTCTTCGTTGTTGAAAGAAGACGCCGCAGATATCTGTGTGGGAAGTTACTGCTTTCTGTGGGGGCAAAAACAGGAGACAACTTCAACTTGGTACGGCATGTTCCTGGCCAGCGGCGAAAAGCTTCCCTCTGTCGATGCCATGTGCCGCGCATGGACCGGCAAATGGCCCGACAATCGCTGCCCACGTGTCGCCAAAGTCGAATCCGATTTGATTGAATCGGTGACGCGACCACTCAAAGACGTCAAGGTGAAAGTGGTCGCAAGCGACCCGGATAATGATTCTCTGAACTACGCGTGGTCAGTCGTGGCCGAAAGCACCGACATCGGTGTCGGGGGAGATCGCGAATCAGTTCCGCCATCAATTCCCGATTGCATCATCAGTTCGAACGACGGCAACGCAGTGATTCGAACGCCGCAGCAACCAGGCAACTATCGCGTCTTTGTAATTGTGCGGGACGGCCAAGGGGCAGCCAGTGCCGAGAACTTTTGCTTCCAAGTCCAATGAGTCGTATGAATAAATCAACGCAGCGATTTTCGCATCAACGTCATTTGGCGATCCAGTCGCTGGAAAAACGCGTTGTGCTAGCAGCAAGCGTCTTGCAATCGGCACCCGTTGCCGCACAAATCGGCGTCTATCCCGATGCAACACCCGACAACAACTCTACAGAACGAGGGCGTTCCATCAGTGCCCTTGAATCGTCCAGTCAACGGTTATCGCGGGATCAGGTCAACCAGTATCTGCAAGTTGAAACGCTAGCTGAGGGTGAGCAGGTCGCGCCGGTGCCAAAGTCAGGGTATGAGCTGAATTGGTTCGACGACTTTTCTGGTAGCAGCTTGGACGCATCGAAATGGAATGCGATCGATACCAACATCACGACCAACTATTCACTGCAGGATTATCGACCAAGCCAAGTGAGTGTTTCCAACGGGAATCTGGTCATTACATCAGAGAACACGCCGTCGCGTGGTCTTCCCTACCTTAGCGGACAGGTAACCAGCACCGCGTTGCAGAAGTATGGTCGGTTTGAAGTTCGTGCAAAGCTGCCAACTTCCAGGGGGATGTGGCCCGCTATCTGGTTATTGCCTGACACGCCGAACTGGCCCAGCCAGGGCGAAATTGACATTATGGAAAACCGTGGCGATCAGCCAACGTTGACCAGCAGCGCTTTCCACTGGGGAACCAATCCTCCCTACCGACACGAATTCGTTTACAACGAACAGCAGGCAGTCAGTAACGGCCAGTTCCAGAACTACCACGACAGCTTTCATGACTACGCCGTTGAATGGGATCCCGACCAGATTCGTTTTTACGTCGACGACGTTCACCATTTCACTGTCTATGACCAGGACACCGGTGGTTTCCTTTCCAGTAATGTCGGAGAAATGCGTTTGGTCATTAACACTGCCATCGGTGGTGCTTTCTTGGATAATCCGGACGCTTCGACGCAGTGGGATCAAGCTTTTGAAATCGATCACGTCTATGCGTTCACAAAGTCGCAATCGCCACGCGTTTTGACGTTCGAAAATGGTGGCTTCGATCAGAATGCTGGCTCAGTTTCCGGTTGGACAACTTTTGGCAATCCGACCAACAATGTTTCGACAGCGCAACCGTTCGCGGGTGCTGAAAGTGAGGCGCTGAAGCTCTATGGACAGTTCAACGGCCAGGAAAATTACTCGGGTGTCCAGCAAGGCATTACGGTCACCGGGGGTGACATCGTTACGGCCGGCGCCGATGCCTACGTTTCGTCGCTGGATTCGATTGCTGGCACCGGCAATCGGGTGGTGATGAATATCGACTACTTCAGCGAACAGCATGGACTGTTCGGGTCGCCAACCTACCTGGGGTCGGAATCGATCTTGTTGGCTGATGGCGGATCCGACCAAGACGTTTGGCTAAGCGGCACGATAAGTTCGACTGTTCCGACCAATGCGGTTGAGGCGAGGTTGGCGTTTGTATTTG
>CAYVAN010000309.1:0-1266 GCA_964449225.1 uncultured Rhodopirellula sp. | reverse complement strand
AAGTATTGCCAACGATGGATTACGGCGACGCACCATCGACTTACCCTGTAACCCAGGCACTCAACGGTGCCGCACACACCGCAATTGGCCCTAGGCTTGGGGCGATGCGTGATGCCGAGGACGACGGCCAGTCTTCGCCTTTGGGTGACCGTGACGGAAGCGATGAAGACGGCGTCATGTTTGGAACCATCTCTAGCGGCAACTCTCTCGCTGCGGTCAACATTGATCTTCAAAACGCTCCCGAAGCACGAATTGATGCGTGGTTGGATTTTGATGGAGACGGGGTTTGGCAAGACGATGAAAAGATTCTCGATTCCGTGCTGGTGACGAATGTACCTGGCTACGAAACATTGAATTTTGCCATTCATGCTGATGCCGTGCCCGGTGAAACTTTTGCGCGAGTGCGAATCAGTTCCGTCGGTGGCCTAAGTGTCACGGGCGACGCGAGTGACGGCGAAGTCGAAGACTATCGGGTGTCGATCGTGGCACCGCCTGCGATTGCTGCAATAACAATCAATGACGATGACCGGCAACGATCCTCGCTGCGAAGTGTTGAAATTACGTTTGATCACCTCGTTGACATCGACATTAATGATACCGGTGAAGATCCATTTGAGCTGATAAACGTCGACTCGGGGCAAAGCGTTTCCACGCTATCGACGATTGATCATTCCAGCGGAACGACGGTCGTCAATTTGACGTTCGCTGAAAACGGATCCACCACCACTCGTTCTGGTAGTTTGAAAGATGGTGACTACCAATTAAAGATCAACGCGTCTCTTTTCACCTATCTAGGTGTAGAACTAGACGGCACCGGCAACGGTCTTGCAGGCGGCGATCGTTACGTCACGGCGGCCGATGGTCTGTTTCGAAAGTACGGCGATCAGGACGGTAACGGATCGGTTGACCTGACCGATTTCGCAGCCTTCCGAAGTGTTTTCGGTTTGGCGTCTGAGGAATTGTCCTTTGTCGAAGGCTTAGATGCCGACGGTGACGGCAGGATTGGGCTCACCGACTTCGCGGCGTTTCGTGGCAACTTTGGACGATAAGTAGGCATCGCTACTTCCATTAGCCGTTTTGGCGATCGCTCTGGTTTCGTCACCGTAAAGCAGAGGCTAGCGTCCGGGCCAGGGCAACTCAGTTCTTGAAGATGGGCAACTTACAATCTAGCGGAATGGCGCGAACCATCCGGTAAATCAGGCACCGGAGCGGCTCGCGCCGCTCCGCTAAAGGGCACCCCAGCTTGAAAAAGTGATTAGCCCTGCC
>CAYVAN010000308.1:0-4123 GCA_964449225.1 uncultured Rhodopirellula sp. | reverse complement strand
CCCAGCTCTCCGAGCTGGTAGCGAAGCCGGGGCAGGAACGTAGGCGCCATCGGTTCGGAGAACCGAGCGACATTGTCGCCCAGCTCTCCGAGCTGGTAGCGAAGCCGAGACAGGAACGCGGACGCTGTCGGTTCGGAGAACCGAGCGACATTGGCTTCAAATCGCCCACAGAAGTTCGCCGACTCCTGCCGCAGCCGCGTCGCCTCGGCTACGGCGGCAGTCCCCCGCCACCATCCTTTCAAGCAATCGATCCAGCTTCTGATCGCCAACCTTCGCCAAGAGCCGAATCCAATTTACCGCAACTGGAATTGGTCGCGAGAATCGATTTGTTGGCAACGACGGGTCGGACGCCAGCAGCAACGAACCACGTCGCATGCCATAGCCAACGTGGTTGCCGACTTTTCCTGCGACGCAGATGGTTCCAGCAATCAGATGAGCCGCAAGAAAGTCGCCCGCATCGCCAGCAACAAATATCTCACCTCGTCGCATTCGGTACCCGGCCTGTTTGCCAACCTTTCCTCGCACCAAGATTCGACCACCCGACATCCCGGTTCGGCAGCCTTCCATTGCTGCGCCCAAACAATCCCCCGCGTCCCCATCAATCTCGATCGTGCCACTTACATGGGCAGCCGCTAAGTGGTGAAAATTTGACAGGTCACCACGCAATATCATCGAATCATCAAACGAAGCAGCAGCAGACACGTCAAAGAAGTCTCCGATGCATTCCGCTGTTCTTCCATGCAACACCAACTTGCATATTTCCAATTCGGACAGGTTCGCCATCCTAGATAGACACAAACCTGAACCATCGATTAAATCACTGCCAGCGTTGCCTTTAAGCGTTAGCGTGACGCACCGACATTCGGCCCTACTCATGACAACACCTCGTGCAGATGAAAATGATGCCGCCCCAGTTTCCCACCGTAGTTGCCGGCCGTTACCCGCAGCAAGCCACGCTGACCTGCTGACTGACAAGCGGCCATGATGCCAGTCCGCATGGCGTCGGCAATCAGTGACGCTGACAAACCATCAATTACAATTTCCATCACGCAATGTTCGTGTTCCTGTAACTGCGTCGGAACGACTTCACGTAAACCAGGGCAGTACGCATCATTGGTGGACCCACGTAATGCTGGATACTTCGACCCCACCTTCGAACCGCTTCTTACTGTTCCCCCGGGAAACGGCGTGATCACACCGGCCACTTTTTCCACTGCATCGACCGCGGCGCGACAGCCAACTAAAACGGCATCAATGTCACGACCAAGCAGGATGAAATTGCCGCCACCGACTCCGGAAATTCTGGCGACATCGTGTTGGCAGATAAATTCGCCATCCATGACGGGAATTCGCCAGTAACGGATTCCGCCAATGACTTTGCTGATCTGGTGACCATCGCCAAAATAACGCAGCGTCCGTCCCATGGGGATTCGTTTTGAAGAATCGCTTGCGTTTTCATTTGCCTCGTCGACCCCAGCAAACACAGCGGTGGTCGGACAAGTTAGAACGCACTGGCCTAATCGAAGCGGGATTTGCTTTTCGAGCTCACTTCCCGACATCGCAAACGCCAACACGGAAACCCCAGGTCGACCGTCCGGCGTTTGATCGGGTAACAGCGTTTGCTCGACAGCGATTTCAATTCCACAACCGACGATGCTGGTGCCAAAACCGGTCACCGACTTGGCCGCTTGATCGACCCAATATGAATCGTGACCGGTGATGATCATTCGAGTCGCCTTCATGTCGAAAGCTTCGGCAAAGTCCGCTTCGATTTTGACACCGTTGATAAGTAAATCAGTGCCTTTCTGTTCTTTGCTGTTCATTGCACTCGTTCCTTGACGTCAGCCGCGATCACTCGGCTGCCCAAAACAGTCTCCATTTCATCATCACTGATCCACAACCGCTGCATCGCAAACGTGGAACGTGCTTGGTAACGGCTTTCTAATCCTGAGACTGACTTTGGATTAAAAGAAACGTTAGCCGCCAAAGTCGATGACGGAATCGGTTGGTCCAGAATCGTGTTGCCTTTAGGGTCTCGAACAATGTTGCCTCCCTTGATCACATACTTGGGTGACTTAAACATTGTTTCCAAATTCATGTCGTTCGGATAAACCACAACGTCCGCAATTGATCCGTGGGCGAGATGCCCTCGGTCGGAAATCCCCAGTATTTTTGCGGGTGCAGATCGAGTCATGGTGGCGATTTCGTTTAGCGAATACTCGCGGTCAATCCCGCCAAGCGAACAACTTGATTGAGCTTCCTGGTTGATTTCCGCAAACGCCGTTTCACGAAAAGACCGATCGCCCAGTAAGCGAATTAAATGCGGGTACGATGTAAACGGAGCGCCGTTGGGATGATCCGTCGTCAGGAATACTCGTGACGGGTCGTCGATCATCAAGAACAATTCCAAGCCGATGGCCCACTGCAACGAATGCACAAATTGACGTTTACGATAACGAAACGGCACCACGCCGCACCCCGCTTCGCACTCCACATCCACCAGGATTGACTTGCGTGGCTTGGCGTTCGAGAAGTTAGCATGCTGGTGCATCGTATCGGCGCTGATCGTGACCGTTTGACCAAACATGATTTGCCCAACGTCGACTGTCACGTTCGGATTGCTGCGAATCGCGTCGGCAAGGATGGCTGCACCGGAAACCATTGCTGATTCGTGATCCTGTTTGCCTTTGGCGTAGCAATGAAATTGTGCGTGAGTCAGATGGATCGGCAAACCATTTGCGGCTCGAATGGTTGCAAGCGTTGTGTCAATGTTGCCCGGTACACCAAGGTTGCTGCAATGCACATGAAGCGGGTGAACGAGTCCGATTTCTGAAACGCTGCGGCACAGCACCTCAATCACTTTTGCCGCTGTGCATCCGTACCTTGGGTGCGGGGTATCGAGGTCAAATTTTCGGATGCCGTACTTGAACGCACTGATACCACCGGGGTTAACGACCTTGACCGCGATGCTGCGAGTCGCCCGCACCATCCACGCAACATAGTCGTTAATCAATTCGGCTGGCTGATCGCTGCCGATCATCTCTAGCAGGACTTCATCATTGCCAAGCAAGCAATAGCCACCCGTGTCGATACCAGCGACGGCGGCCATTTCCGCATGAGCCGACCGAGCGTTGCAAGGAATCACCGCAGGCTCAAAGCACGTTGTGTATCCCATATCCAGATACAGAGCCGCGGTCTGGCTAGCCGTCGGCAAAAAGTCATGAACCGATGGATCGTCCGCCATCAGCATCCGCGCCAACGAAACTTTCCCGCCGCCGATGTGTGTGTGCAAATCAATCCCACCGGCCATCACGACGCAACCTGATGCGTCGATGATTTGCCTAGCGACAAACGTTGGCTCCGCACCATCAACAATTCGGTCGCCCGCGATGGCCACATCGACGACTGCATCGATACCGGATTCAGGATCGATGACTCGACCGCCGGTAATGAGGATGTTATGCAAGACAGACGGGCTTTCCGAAGGTTGTGATCGACCGAACAGGCCAGAGTCTAACATCGTCATCTAGTGGCCGAAATGCGACGATTGGGTTAGAACATCGCCATGGCAACTCACAACTCATCAGGTTCGAAACCGGACCCGAAATCGCCCTCCAAACCGACACCTCGTGCGACAACGCGTGTGACAACGCGACGTCTGCAAAAAATGCGAGACGACGACAAACGCATTTCGATGCTAACCGCCTACGACTTCCCGACGGCGGAAGTTTTGGACGACGCTGGCATCGACATACTGCTGGTTGGTGATTCGCTGGGGATGGTGGTGCAAGGCCGCGAAACGACACTATCGGTCACGATGGATCAGATTATCTATCACGCCGAAATGGTCGCACGTGCTGCGAAGCGATCCATGGTGTTGGTGGATTTGCCGTTTCCCGAAGGCCAATTGGACATCAGCCGCAGCGTTCAATCGAGCGCCCGCGTCTTGCAGGAAACCACCGCGCATGCGGTCAAACTGGAAGGCGGTGCCCAACAGGCCAAACGCATCGACGCAATCGTGACCGCTGGCATTCCAGTGATGGCTCATGTTGGACTGCGACCGCAGAACATCCACGTCGATGGCGGTTACCGAGTGCAACGTGACCTGGATACGCTTTTGGCC
>CAYVAN010000307.1:0-4123 GCA_964449225.1 uncultured Rhodopirellula sp. | reverse complement strand
AGCGGAGCGGACAGGATTTGAACCTGCGGAAGGGTTTGACCCCTTCACCGAATTAGCAATCCGGCGCTTTCGACCACTCAGCCACCGCTCCGTGGCTGGCCCTGAAAAATCAGACCCAGTCATTGATCGAGTCGAGATTGTGCTAGAAACCTCGCTCCAACGCAACCCACGACTTCTGCGGTTTATTGAGACGTTTTTGACGTCGTGGGTTCGCGGTTCGCTTGCGTTGGTCAATTGAGGAGAATTGACCTACACTTTTGCCTTCCATGAGTAAATCAGACAGAAGTATCGCATCGCCTGGGGCCCAAGGCATCGGTCAATCGACCGAAAAATTCCTTGTCACGCGCGTGACGCATCGAGCGATGGCGACCGATTTTGTGGTTCTGCTACCTGCTCATCAGGCGGACAGCGTTGAAGCGGCGATGGAAGCTCTGGAGAGTCTCGATGAAATTGAATCTCGACTGACCGTTTATCGGCCCAGCAGCGAAGTGTCAAAAATTAATCGAGAGGCTACAGAGGGGGCAGTTCGCGTTTCCGAAAAGACGTTTCGAGTCATAGAACGAGCCTTGGAATGGTCCAAACGAACCGGTGGAGCTTTCGACATTACTTCCGGGCCCCTAATCGAGGCGTGGGGATTTACCGAGCGTTCTGGACGCAAACCGACACAAGCCGAAATTGATCAGGCACTCCTGAGGGTCGGTTACCAGCACACTGAAATATCACCAGCAGATCGTACTGTTCGTTTCCACCGACCAGGTATGTCGATCAACTTGGGCGCAATCGGCAAGGGCGAGGCCCTCGATAGTTTGAAACGTTATCTGCTGCACGCTGGCGTCGAACATTTTCTGATCCATGGTGGCAACAGCAGTGTGATCGCCCACGGGAACCAATTTCAGTGCGATGATTTCGATAAAAAGCTGACGGACGATACCAATCCAGGCTGGGCGGTTGGAATTGCACATCCCACAAAACCGAAACACCGGATCGCTGGTGTGTGGTTGAAAAATCAAGCGATTGCAACGAGCGGATCAGGAAAACAGTTTTTCCATCACCGCGGACGCCGCTACGGCCATGTCATCGATCCAAGAAGCGGCTGGCCAGCGGGCGACTTGCTTTCACTAACCACGATCATGGACAACGCGACTGATGCGGACGCGTGTGCAACCGGATTGTTCGTCATAGGGAGTAATCGTTTTGCAGATTATCGCCAAGGCGAATGGTGGCCACCGCTGGTAACAGTGGCCGCCGGTGATCGCCAGGATGAAGTCGCCATCGATTCCGATGGTGACATCACCTGGGTTGATGATGCTTGAGCAAAGATTCGTTTGGCAGGTTGTCCCAACCTCTGGCAATCACACAAGCGAGCTTCAGGCAAGCTGAGCTGCCTTTGCTACGACCAAGCCATTTCCATGGATGTTCCCTGGGTGTGACCAGGTGCTGGCAAGTTACTGTGACCTTCCAGGAAAGTATCAATCGCCCTGGCTGCGCCGCGGCCTTCGTTAATCGCCCAAACGACCAAACTCTGTCCCCGACGACAATCACCTGCGGCAAAAACGCCTTCGATGTTGGTCGTGTACTGGCCGTGAACCGCTTGATAATTGCTACGTGGATCCACTTCCAGTTTCAGCGATTCTGCTACGTACTGTTCCGGCCCCAAGAAACCCATCGCCAACAGAATCAACTGCGCCGGCCATTCTTTCTCGCTACCTTCGACCTCCGTCATCGCCCATCCACCATCACTGTTCTTTTCCCAGCGAACGTGAACCGTCTTGATGCCCGTCAAGTTCCCTTGTTCGTCCTTCAGGAATCCCTTGCTAAGAATCTGATACTCACGGGGATCCTTGCCAAATTTGGCCTCCGCTTCTTCGTGGCCGTAATCGACGCGGAACACACGAGGCCATTCCGGCCAAGGATTTTCATCTGCACGTTCGGCTGGCGGCTTAGGAAGCAATTCAAAGTTAACCAAACTGCGGCATCCATGGCGAAGCGATGTGCCGATGCAATCGGTTCCCGTGTCACCGCCACCAATCACGATCACATCCTTGCCCTCGGCGCTGATGAAGTCATCGCCAAGCGAATCCGAATGAACCATCTGCTGAGTGTTCGCGGTCAGAAACTCCATCGCGAAATAGACACCCTTGGCATCTCGATTTTCGATCGGCAAATCACGTGGCTTCGTTGCGCCACAAGCCAATAACACTGCGTCAAAATCATTCTGCAAATCAGCCGGCTGGATGTCTTTGCCGACATCCACGTTGGTTTTGAAGGTGATGCCTTCGGCAGTCATCTTGTCGATTCGACGTTGAATTGCTTCCTTGGATAACTTCATATTCGGAATGCCATACTGCAGCAGCCCACCAATGCGACTGGCACGTTCAAAGACCGTTACGGTGTGCCCCACTTTGTTGAGCTGATCAGCTGCGGTCAAACCGGCCGGACCGCTACCGACGATCGCAACGGTTTTGCCAGTACGAGTTTCTGGAGGTTCAGGCACGATCCAACCTTCTGCCCAAGCACGATCAACGATTGCATTCTCGATGTTCTTAATCGTGACCGGCGGACTGGTGATGCCAAGCACGCACGCCCCTTCGCAAGGGGCGGGGCATACGCGTCCGGTGAACTCAGGGAAGTTATTGGTTTTATGCAATCGCTCGTTGGCTTCTTTCCAACGATTGTTGTAAACCAGGTCGTTCCATTCAGGAATCAAGTTGTCGATCGGACAGCCGGTCGATGACTGACAAAACGGAACACCACAGTCCATGCAACGAGCACCTTGCTCAGTCAGCTGCTCTACACGGGGCTCAGTATAAATTTCGTCGTAATCGTTGACGCGAACGACTGGCAAACGCCAAGGCACTTTTTTGCGATCGTACTCTTTAAATCCAGTGGGCTTGCCCATGATGATTTCCAATGTTTGTGGAATTGGTATTTGTTTGTGGCATAGGCTTCCAGCCTGTGATTTCCGCCCCACAGGCTGGAACCCTATACCCCTTATAAAAAACTAGACCGTCGCGGCCAACTTTTCTTTCTGCTCGTTAAGCACCCGCTTGTAATCCGTTGGCATGACCTTGACGCACTTCGACAAGAACCCATCCCAGTCAGCAAGCACCTTCTCAGCGACGACGCTACCGGTGTGATCATGGTGCTTTTGTATCAGCGACTTTACCAAGGCTTCTTCTTCGGGCGAATCAATCTTTTCCAGCCCGACGGTGGCCAAATTGCAGTTCAGATTGAAATCACCGTCTTCATCAAAAATGTAGGCGATCCCACCTGACATACCGGCCGCAAAGTTACGCCCAGTCCGACCAAGACAAACAACGCTCCCGCCAGTCATGTATTCACAGCCGTGGTCACCCACGCCTTCGATCACTGTGTTAGCGCCACTGTTGCGGACGCAGAACCGTTCCGCCGCACGGCCTCGCAAGAATGCTTCGCCACTTGTCGCACCATAAAAGCAGACGTTACCAACCAAAATGTTGTCTTCGGATGCGAACGAGCTAACCGGTGGGGGAGCAATGACGATGCGTCCGCCCGACAGACCTTTTCCGACGTAATCATTCGCATCACCGCTCAATCGAATCGTAATTCCATGAGCCAAAAACGCACCCAAACTTTGGCCAGCAGAACCGGTCAGTTCGATGTTGATCGTGTCGTCCGGTAAGCCAGCTTGCCCGTAACGCTTGGCGACTTCATTACTAAGGATCGTTCCAACGGTACGATTGATATTGATGATCGGTGACTCGATCGTTACTTTCTCGCCACTTTCAATCGCGGGCTTAGCGGCCTCCAGCAACGTTGTCATGTCCAATGACTTTTCCAATCCATGATCCTGGTCCATGCTGCAAATGACGCCGACCTTTTCATGAGGCCGCTTCGCTGGCATCAGAACGCCGGTCAAATCCAAGCCATCTGATTTCCAGTGCTTGATCGCTCGATCAGTGATCAGTCTCTCGCTGTGGCCCACCATTTCGTCGATCGTGCGGAAGCCTAACTTGGCCATGATCCGCCGAGCATCTTCGGCGACCATGAACAGGTAATTGACCACATGTTCTGGTTTCCCCTTAAACAACTTCCGCAACGCCGGATCTTGAGTGGCGATGCCGACCGGGCAGGTGTTCAAGTG
>CAYVAN010000306.1:0-4124 GCA_964449225.1 uncultured Rhodopirellula sp. | reverse complement strand
CGTGCTCGAAATGGATGGTGTGGACTTGCATCGCGGCGTCAAGTTCTTTCCATAACTCTGGCGTTCTTAACAGGCACCAATCTCGAGCGATCTTTGCGTTTCCAACCGAAGCTTTTCCATCCAGTCACCCATAACTTCATGCCTTGCAAGACGTAAACACTGTCCGCAAACAGGGTAACCTCGGACAAGAAACGCCCCCTTTCCCCGTTTCTTAGTTCCCCTTTTCTTAGTCTGATTAATGCTAACCTTCTAGCGGCATCATTAACGCATCGAGGTAGGCGTCGTTCAGGGCGTCGCGCATTTCACGAACACTACGATAGCGATCTTCAGGATTCATCGCGGTTGCCCTTAGACAAACATTCTCTAGGGCTCCAGGCACGCTGGACCGCAATGATCGTTCGCTTGGGGGCCGATGGTTGCCTTGCAGAACGCACTTGATTGCTTGATTGCGAGTTTCAGCTTGAATCATGGTGTCGAGAGCCAAACAGTCATAGAGCACCGCGCCAAAGCTGTAGATGTCGCTTGTGTTGCCGACAACTTCGCCTCTGATTTGCTCCGGCGAAGCATAAGCGGGGGATCCGAAGAATGACTTTCCGTCAGTCGCCTGTTCCGTTGCGTCATGATCCTTGATAGCCGCGCTGCCCCAATCGATTAGCCATGTTTGTTGATGTTCATCGATCATGATGTTCTCCGGTTTGACGTCCAAATGCACAACGCCAGCGGCTTCGGCAAGCATCAACGTCTGTGCCACCTGCAACATGCATCGAATCAACATTTCGATCGGATAGTCTCGAGTCGCATCGGGTTCTTGATTTCTAAGCCGGTGCAAGATCCGCGTTAATGTTTCGCCTTCAATATGATTCATCGCCAGCAGCGGACAACCGATGACATCACGATCGAGATCATAGACAACAGGCGTACCAGGAATCGCAAGCTGGCCCAAAATCCGAGCTTCGCGGGTGAAACGGCGAAGTGAATCGGTCTTGCCAAGGTGAGTCCGTTTGAGCTGTTTTATCGCAACGGTTCGTTCAAGCATTACATCGTGGCATCGATATACGTCAGCCTGACCACCACTCCCGATCAACTCCCGCTGTTGGTAACGACGCCCCGAAACCGGAGCGCCCAGTGGTAGCTTTTGATCGATTGTCTGTGGATTGAGTCGCGTTGGCACGAGTGAAGCGGTTGTCACTGTTCAGTCTCGCTAGTTGATAGGGCATTGTCTTGACCCCCGACGGGTCCGCGAAACCCTAGATTGCCGTTTTCAAGTCAATTTGGAATTCTCCGCAGCTTTGTGCAAACGCCTAAAGTATTGCTGGGATTAGATGGAATGTTCCTAATCGACCGCCGATGGCAAGTTTGACGACTGCATCGATTGGTCCGTCAAAATGCTGCGGCTGCTTGCAGCGGCAAATCACTTTTTCACTTTAGCGCGTTCTCCCTTGTCGCTCGGCTCTCCGAGCCGATAGCGTCGTCGGTACGGAGAGCCAAGCGACATTGCATCGCTTGAAAAACTGATTTGCCCTGACGATGTGTGCCAGCTAACGCTTAGGCAGATAGCGTTGGTAGGCTGCGACGGCTAATTCGTCACAGCGTTCGTTTTCTACATGGCCAGCATGGCCTTTAACGTGCTCGAAATGGATGGTGTGGACTTGCATCGCGGCGTCAAGTTCTTTCCATAATTCAACGTTCTTAACAGGCACGAATCTTGAGCCGTCTTTGCGTTTCCAACCGCGGCTTTTCCATCCAGTCATCCATGACTTCATACCTTGCAAGACGTAGACACTGTCCGCAAACAGGGTGACCTCGCACGGCTCGCTAAGCGATTGCAGGCCGCGGATCACCGCCATCAATTCCATTTGGTTGTTGGTTGCTTCGGGTTGCCCGTCGCTGCGTTCCAATTCCTTTCCCGTTTTTCCGCATCGAAGGATGAACGCCCATCCGCCTGGTCCGGGATTACCGCTGCAAGCACCGTCGGTGTAGAGGCTGACTTTTTTCACGGCAAAGGGGCTCGCTGGTTCTGGCTTATTCGGCGGACACTGGTACAGGCGATACAATAAACCAAGATGCCAAACCTGCGAACGGGACCGTTTGGCAAACAGGACCATCGAGCAAACGATAACGTCGAACAAACGAGGAGAAGATTCCGATGATGTCACGTTCACTCGCGTTTGCAATCGCTGCGACCGTAATTGTCATCAACGTTCATCTTGATCGGCATGCGGTGTTTGCCCAATTGATTTATCAAGACGCGACTAACAACTCATTGGGGGCAAGCTATTTTGAATCCCATTCGGTGGGCGGTTTTCTAAGAGGTGACAATTGGTTCCTGAATTTTGGCAGCGGACCTTCCGATCCAGTTCGTTCCAGTCGCGGGCGCGCATCAGGCGGAATCAGGTTTAATTTTTCGCAGGGATCGTTGCGGACGATCACTTCCACCTCCGTTGGCGTGACCACGATGGACGGTTTTCCAGGCAGCATCCAATCAGGAACCATTCGTCCGTTCGTGACTGGTTTCACTCCCGTTGTTTCTACTTTTCCCCAGCCCGTTGATACCGAATCCGTTCAGAACCTGCGGCAACTTGCCAAGCTGCGACAGTCCCAAAACGAATTACGGGACCAGCGATTGCAAACGCTACTACAGCGGATTTACCAAGCGGAATCCAGCGGCAACGTCCGCATGGCTCATGCAAATTATCGCAGCGCGATTGCAATGACTAACGGATTGCTGCAAAGACAGCTGAAGCAAAACATGCAAGCCTTTCTGGCAAATGTTCGGCGGCAAGCAAAGCGGCAGAATTAAGCTTTCACGACTGCACGCATTTTTATTGAGATCGAAATCAGATGCCCGAAGGACACAAGACGCATTTCATCGCCCGGGTACACACCCAGCAGTTCGCTGGCGAAAAGCTAAAAGTCACCAGCCCGCAGGGTCGATTCGCAATCGACGCCAAGAAAGTCAGCGGCAAGTTCCTCGATCGCGTCGAAGCGGTTGGAAAGCACTTGTTCTACGTCTTCGATTCAGGGCAGATGATTAATGTTCATTTAGGACGGTATGGAAAGTACCGCGACTTACCTTCGCCGCCACCCGCGCCAGTGGGCCAAGTGCGTATGCGAATCAATGGCGATCAGGGGACCGTCGATCTGACGGGACCAACGACTTGTCGAGTGATCGATGATGAAACTCGTTCCCAGATCGAATCGAAGCTTGGCCCCGATCCGTTGGCTTCCACTGGATCGGCCACGAAAAGGAAAAAGCAAGTCTGGGAGTCATTCACCAAAAGCAACAAGCCAATCGGAGCCTTGTTGCTTGATCAGTCGATCATCGCTGGCGTCGGCAATATCTTCCGCGCCGAAGTGCTATTCGAAACGAAGTTGAACCCTGAAATTCCCGGTGTCGAACTCAGCAAGGATTCGTTTGATGCAATGTGGAATTCACTAACTAAGATGATGAAGGTCGGCTTGAAGCACGGCAAAATCGTCTCGGTGACCGCGAAGGAAGCCGGTATGCCAGTTGCGAAAATCGAGGGGAAAGACCGTTTTCGTGTCTACGGAAAGGACCGATGCCCGCGTTGCAATGCAAAAATTGCCACGATCGACGCCGCATCCAGGAAGCTCTACCTGTGCCGTCGGTGTCAAAAACTGAAATTTTAACAGATGGCGATGGCCTCTCCGAACAATTTGTTCCGATCGCACAAGCAGACAGCGGTTTTTCACAGCCGTCGTTTGGATTTACAACCGGCGACGGAACTGCCAACTATGGATTGCGTCAATGGCAGATCCAGTCTCCCTTTGGTGGGACAGATCAACTTCACATTGAAGTTCGTCGCGTTGAAATCATCACCGCTGCCATTCCAGAGCCGGGTTCATTTGCGTTGATTGCTGCTTTGTCGGGTTCGGTCCTGACTCGCCGCCGACGTAAGTAGTCCTGCGAGCAAAGCGAAGAAAATTTGAAAATGTCGGACATTAATGTCCGGCATTTTTTTATGCGCATTCAGCGATGTTGGGTCACCCAAGCCAATCGCGCGGATGGTTTGCTCCGCCGCGGCAACGCTTTCCTGCCCAGGGCAAGTCAGTTTTTCAAGCTGAGCAATGTCGCTCGGCTCTCCGAGCCGACAGCGCAATCG
>CAYVAN010000305.1:0-4164 GCA_964449225.1 uncultured Rhodopirellula sp. | reverse complement strand
GCTCTTCCGTGTCGGGATTTGCATTTGTCAAAATCTTGATGGATGATTCAAACGCCCCGTATTTGTATGGCGTGATCCGGACGAACACTCGGTGTGCTGCGGTCAAGCTGGTTCGGCCTGCTTGGGATAGATCTTCAACAGGTTCGTGATCGACAAAGAATCCTGGTGCGTCGCACTTGACCGATTCAATGTTGAAGTCGTCAAGAGTTTGACTGCTCAGATAAAACGTGTGCGAGATCGAATCCCCAGGTGAACAGGGATCAAAAATCAGCTGTTTGGGACACTAGAACTTCTTCTTCGGTTTTGCTGTCAGCGTTAGCTTCAGCGAGGGATGAATCGGATCGTTGGTTGCGAGTTCGATCGACCGCTGAAAAGACGGCTGTTCATCCGGGTCTGACGTGCTAACGGTTTGAGCAGCGGAGGGTCGCCATACCAAAGACACCTCATTACTAGATCCGGGCAAAGTAAGTTCTTGCTGAACGCTTACTTCCACATCTTTAGGAACCGAGGCGGCGATGATTTCCAGAGGCTGGCGTCCGACATTCTTGACATTGAAAATGTGCGAAAGGGTTTGCCCCGCAGCGACGAAACCAAAGTCATGGCTTGATTTTCGGATGTGATGTTGAGCCCGATCTTTTTTACTAAATTCATCGATCTTGGCATTGTGACTTCGGATTCTCGTCAGCTTTTCTTCATACTCTGCACGCCGAACATCGGGGACGCCCCATGGTTTATATCGAGTGACCGTTGTCAGAAGGATTGCTGTGCTAAAGAGCACCGCAAAACTCAGCAAACTGACAGCTAATTTTTGAGGCAAGGTTCTCAGCATGAGGTGTTTTTCAAAAGGGATGTGAGAGCATGTGCGTTATTTCGATTAAAGAACGGGAGCGTTGCTTTGGAGCGACGCTCCCGTTGCTTCAGCTTTGGCAGACCACTAGATCAGTTTTCTTCGAAGCGACCCTTGAAGTACGCTTCGTCCAGAAATACGCCGTTGAAGAAAGCGGTCGGAGACATTTCAACCTCGCCCGAGGTGTAACCAATTCGAGCGTACTGGTCTTCTGTTAGTCCCTCTGCAACTGGGAAACCAGGGTTGAGGTATCCGTCACCGTTGTTATCAACAACGTTCTTGACGGAGCCATCAGCCATCAGAACATTGACCGAGCCAAGGTGAAGTGCAAAGAAGTCACGCGTGTCCTGGAGATAATTGATCCCGGAACCCGCAGTGTCGGTTTCCTCGCTTCCGTCCATGCTGGACGCTGGCCTGCAGCTTACCGTGGTCGGCTCGCCGCGTTCGCAATCACGTTGAAAGTTCAAGACGGCCCCGTTATTAAGCAGGACAATGCGATTGGTGTCTTGATTCAGGAATCCAGGACCATCGTTAAACGCCTCGGTCAGTAGCATTCCCTCTGGAAGTTCAACCTTTGCATTGGGAACTGCGACAGGCAAAATCGCTTCATCAATGTCACCGGGACCACCGTCGCCGATAATCGCGATATTCGATGCAGGGACGCGACCCTTATCCAAGATATTCAGCCTCAAAGGTCCGGTCGTGTCACCGCGTTCTTTAAAGGCTCCACCAGCGGCTTGAACCTTTTCAACATTAGACACAGTGGTTGCCGTTGTCTTAGGCTGCAATCGGACCAAGTGGTAGCCTGCGGCATAGTTTGTCATATAGCCACGATCGACAAACTGTTGACCGATGTAAAGTTCCGGCAGGACGGACGTTTCAACAGCCACCGTGGTAGGGTCGTCATAGCTGATACCCGTATTGAATGCCACATCCGTGGTGATGGGGTCAGTGGCAGCGGAACTCATCAGCAAGCCTCCGGCGCCCGCGTGCATCCGGGCGTGGCTGTTACCCGCGGCCGGCGTATCAACGTTTCCCGTCGAATTACCAAGAAGCTCGTTTAGCTTCTCAGATGCCTGCGCTGGATTGCTTGGGCAAAGCATATCGCCCACCACGGCGTTGCCGCTATTGGTCAAATCGGCAACCCAACCATGAGTATCCAGACTACCGTCCCTGTAAAAATCCGAAGCGCCGGTACACATCCGACCAAGCGGATCCCGACCAGCAAACTCGGTCAAGCCAATTCCGAACTGTCTTAAATTACTGCTGCACTGTGTACGCCGTGCAGCTTCACGTGCTTTCGTCAGCGCAGGAAGCGCCAATGAGGCCAATAGAGCGATGATCGAAATGACCACCAGTAGTTCGATCAAGGTAAAACCTTGAAGGTTACGCTTTCGCGACATCGTTTGATTTCCTTTGGGTATGTCTCTGGACGCCGATCTTGACGGCGACCAGAATAGGGTTGGTTGGTAGGGCGAGGAGAGAGGCGGCCTGTGTTGTCGATCAAAAATGACCTGCGGACAGTTCTTTCCAGGGATGTCCGGTTCAGTTCTCGGCAACGACTCTCCCCGCTCTGCTTTTTGTTTAGAACCCGCGCGACATGCACGGTCCATCAGTCTAAAATCATCAACATCGCACTGATTCGTAATCGAGCCTCTGTGCCATGCTTGTCATTCATTCAATGCGTTGAATTCAACAACTGTTGATATTCAGTCAGTGATTAAATTCCCAAAAAGATTGTCTGTAATGAAGTGAGTGCTACTCCTTAGTTTTGATTGCCTTTCGAGTTCAGCGAGTAGTAGCTCGCCAGCTTTAAGTCTTCTGCTTCGATATTAGAGTCGGTCCAAAATGCCCTCTTATTCGCCGGAACACCCGGTTCGTTGGGGCCATCAAATCCGTTGTTGATAAAACCATCCTGATTTTGATCTACCAGAACCTGCACGCTGCCATCAGCCATCAACACGTGGGCGGTTCCCATGTGATGAACCGAGATGCCTCGATAATCTTGCCGCGTGTCATGGTTCCATCGTTTCAACCAACCATTGACTCCCCCGCGCGGGAGCGTCTGGATTGGCGGCGTTTCCAAAAAGAATGAACTGTTGGCTCTCGTCCCAGCAGCAAAGTCGATGGTGTTTTGCCCTTTGTTGCCAATTGGGCTTCCGACGATCGAGGTGACATAAAGTCCAGCGATCTTATCGCCAACCGAACTGCTGAGTTCGCCGATGGCACTTGCATCTGATAAGAAAGGAATCGTGCTTGATGGTGCTCTTGCGTTGTCTAGCGTCGACATCCGAAGCGGCCCGACGGTCACGTTTCGTCCGCGAGGATCGCTTCGTTCCGAAACCGTTCCCTCGGTTGTGGTCGATTGCTTTGGATTCCCATTGCTATCGAGCGAAAATCCGGTGCGGCTTAAGAACCAAGTAGCAGCAAAGTTAGTGTTAAAGCCCCGATCGATAACCTTTTCCCGTACAGAGTTCACTCGTTCTGCGGATGCGGGAGCCAACGAGCTCGCTAAGATCCTTCGGCAAACATTGATTTGCAACTGCCCTATTTCGTCAGTGTATGGCTCGCTACCCAAGCGATCGTAAAATGAGGTTGCTAGGAACTCACTTGGTGGCAACGAGACAAGTTGCTCAATCGCACTGCTCGTATTTGCCGAATTGCTTGGGCACAGCATTTCGCTTGGTACCGCGCCGCGGCGAACGGCATCGGCGACCCATCCAATTTCAGTTGGCACTCCGTCTCGCTTCAGATCAAACGCGCCACTGCAAAAAGCTCCGTTACTTGCGTTGGTCGCATACGACAACATGATGACCCCAAAGTTCTTCAAGTTGCTTTGGCACTGAACGCCGCGTGCTGATTCGCGCGCTCGATTGATGGCTGGCAAAAGAAGCGAAGCCAAAATTCCGATTACCGAGATCACCACCAACATTTCAATAAGCGTGAATGCGGCGTGTGCTCTGAGAGGACTGCGTGTGCTGGATGTTGTTTGCATGGCGGGATTCTTACGCCAAGTTTTCGCGTTGCAATACGGAATCAGAATCTTCGAAAGATCTTTACCGTTTCTACATTTTTGGGATTTGATCGTTCCAGCTTGGTGCCGCACTCTTGCGAAAGCACTTGCGATGCGCGGTGTACCGAAAACGCAGCGAATGATGGCGTCATCGCTAAAATTCTGTCGCTGGCGAAACCATGGCGTTAGAAAAACAAGCTCTCATGCAAGCTGTTTCATTCACAAAATCTTCATTCGATAACATCAGAAGGGCAAATCACTTTTTCAAGCTGGGCAATGTCGCTCGGCTCTCCGAGCCGATGGC
>CAYVAN010000304.1:0-4193 GCA_964449225.1 uncultured Rhodopirellula sp. | reverse complement strand
ACTGTTCAATCGCCTTCGCAGGCGCACTAGCGATCGCCGCGTAGGCGTTCGGTTTACGTGCAATCGCCGAAGCTCTACGCGAGCTTCGCTACGGCGATACGGTATTCAGCTTATGGATTGTTGGAAAAAATTCAAAATTTGCGGTAAGGCCTTGCTAGCTGTAGGCGTCTAGATGGGGAAGGCCAAACGATGCCTTTTCCACAACACACACCCCACCTAAGCGAGACTCAAGCCATGGACATTCGATTCATCACCAAGACCCTTCATTCGTACCTCGACTACCCCGTTGCAATGTTACTGATAGGAGCACCGCTCTTGTTGGGCCTTGGCGAAAGTACGCCCATCGCACTCTGGTTGAGCGTGGCGACGGGCGTGGCAGCATTCATCTTGACGGTCTTGACCGATCACAAGACAGGTGTGGTCCGAGTCATTCCATACTCGGTTCACCTCACGGTGGATCTTGCCGTGGGCGTGCTGTTTTTGGCCGCACCGTTACTGTTCGGTTTCAGCGGAATGGACGCCTGGTTCTACCTCGCGATCGGTGCGACGGTATTGTCAGTCGTTTCGCTGCATCAACCTGCTGGCGATCAAATCACTGATAATAGCAACGCAGTGGCGGGCGCTCATTGATCGACCGAAGCGGCAATACCAGCTGTCCGTGCGGCAGTGATTGTCTGAAATTAACGCAAATGTATGATCGAAGGCTCGTGTCTCAAAGACTCGAGCCTTCAGTCGCATTGACGTGGCGGACTTACACGACACCTTGGTCGGTTGATTGAGCGTTGGCTTCTTGGTCCGGTGATGTTGGTAAGTGGTGCGATGCCCAAACGGTTAGCATCGCGGCAACAAACATGGCGTCAGCCGGATCGCTAAGCATATGGTCAGCCCGATCGACGGCCACGAAACTCTTCGGATGCCGAGCGGCCTCATAGATCTCGCGAGCGTTGTCAATCGAAACAACGTTGTCGACCGGCGAATGGAAAATCATCAAGGGCTTTCGCAGAACCGCTAGGGATTCGCCGATCCGGCGTTGGCGGATGTCTTCCAAGAAGTGTTTTTCAATTCGTAATGATCGACCCCCGATCGAAACCGACGCCGAACCGTCTTGTTCAATGTCCGCCACTTTGTCGCCAAAAAGGTGCGACACGTGCGCCGGTTCGCTTGGGGCACCGATCGTCGCGACGGCCTGGACACTGCTGATCTTGCTGGCAGCCATGATCGCCGCAGCACCGCCCAAACTGTGTCCGATCAACAACGACGGCGACATCTGCCCCGCCGTCATCGCTTCGGATGCCGAAACCAAATCGTCGACGTTAGATGAAAAGTTAGTGTTGGCAAAATCGCCTTCGCTGTTACCGTGTCCAGTGAAATCAAAACGCAGGACTCCGATGCCTCGATCGGCCAGTGCCTTGCTGATCCGCGAGGCAGCTTTGGCGTTCTTCGAACAAGTGAAGCAATGCGCAAAGATCGCATAGCCAAGCGTCTTGCCAGTCGGTAATTCCAGGCGTCCTGAAAGAGTATGGCCATGCCGGTTGGTAAAATTAAATTCGCTCATGAGGTTTTCTCTGCGATTCGGCAAGTCCAATACATCGGACACCAACCGACCAGTCCGGTTAGTAGCAACTCGGTTTGTAAACTTAACGCCACGATCGCTCGCCAATCGACTCGCTCGAACAAACCGCACAATGTCAGCAGCATCAAAGCACCACCGATCAGCAACCGTTGAATGCGATCGGCCTTTGGGATGCGACCGGCGTCGATGTGAGTCATGGATCTGGCTCCACTGGGCCTACTTTTCCAAAGACAAGTGCGATGCCGACGCTGACGTTAAGCAGCGATGACCAACGCTACGACACGCAATTCTAACGCATCGAATCGGTGCATCGACCTTATCGAGACCCATTTTGTCGAATCTCTAACGAAAGACAGGTCTGACAACATCGCGAAGAGGCGGTGATTTTCTACAGCGAAAGTCGCCAAGGTTTTTGGCTGCGAAAAATCGCCCGTTGAATGCCGAAAGTCTTGGCGTCTTCCGCGACTGCGGGAAGTCAAACCGGCCTTCGGCTGATCGCTAAACAGTCCGTTCAGAGAGCGACTTTTGGTCTCGCAGTTCTTGGGCGTCGTCTGTCGTGGCATCCACTTCGACGTCGCTTCCAAAATCTGTTCCGGTGACGAAGGAAAGAAAGACATCGTCGTCACCTGACCGAGCATCGCCGACAAGTCGATTGAATTCGTTGAGCACTTCGTCGATTCCAAGAACGGGATCGAGGACAGGTTCGTTAACAGCGGTGACCAGATTATTGATCGGCTGAGCCTGTAACACTTGGTTGCCCACGGCCGCCTCGGTTGTTCCCACGACCTCGTCGAAGTCATCAACCTCAACCGCGTTCGCATCAATCACGGCTGCATCAACGTCAACTAATTCAATCGCAGGCGCTGGTGGTAAGGAGGTCACAGGTGAAGCGACCGGGGCAACCTCCACGCCACCAAAATCGGCGGCGAAGAGGTTACGGGTTTCGAGCGTTTCAAAACGCAGGCGTGTGGATTGGCGTCTCATCGGATAGCTTTCAACTTGGCGAAACGTTGATGTCTCAGATGTGATTTAGACGCACTGTGACCTCACATTGTTACCTCCAAATTTTCATATATTTGCTAATCCGACTCGGTCGGACAAACACGATCTGGTTGCGGACGGGGTAATTCGGCAAGACGGCACGGGCGATCGATTCGGCCAAGACTCGATCACCTCGCGAATAAACTTCACCGGTCAGTTCAACGCCCTCGTCGGACACCTTCACTCGAATTAGCCGATCCAACCGCGAGGATGTGCTGGCGAGATAACGTTTCAGTTTGATGATGGGGCTGACAAGATCGGCGTCGTTATTCAACGCGGATGACGAATCGTCGTCGTAAAACTCCGAATCGGACAGGTTAGAACCTCGAATCATGATGGCGGCTCGATTGGAACGAAAAAACGATGGTTGTTCCGTTCAAATTAGCGGCGATACGTGGTTTCGACTTCTGCGTTTGGTACTAGAAATGCATCCAGCTTTGGTGGATCTATCCGATGATAGATGCATGCATCCGCAAGAAGTTAGCGATGACCCTTTGGCCGATTGCGAGGTTCGCAATCCGCTAGCTTGGCTGATCAGTCAATGCCTTCAGGCCTTCTAGTAGCGCGTTATGCTCGTCGTCGCAGCACGCACATTGATCCAAGTGGCGTTGCACTTTTTGCAGCGCTGCTGGGATTTCTTCCCCCGCCAATTCTTTCTCGACGAAATCGTCCATGTGGTCAAAGCAACTGTCGCAGTCCATTTCGTCGGACTTGGAGCTGGCAACGAAGGCCAACAGCGACTTGGTTTGGTCTTTTGATAAACTCATCACATTGTCCTCCGTTTTCTAGGCAAAAGTGGTGGCGAATTGATCCGAGTCGATGCCGGCGGCTTCAAGGCCGCTCCGCAACTTCACGCGGGCGTCATGGACTAATTTGTAAACGCTGTTGCGATTACTACCAGTTTTTTCTGCGATCACTTCGACCGGCAATCCTTCCAACGACGCACGAATGGCGAACCGCTGTTTCTCCGAGAGGACATTGTCAATTAAACCTTGCAGTGTTTCAATCAAACTGCCGCGATCCAAGTTGGATTCGGCAGAGATGCCGTCGTCGACGGCGATCTCGATTTTCGTCGCATCCTCGGACGTGAACGATTCAATCGAAACGTCTTGATAGCGTTTTCGCCTCATTTCACTAATTCCGATTCTAGTTGCCACCGTCATCGCCCAGGTCGTGAACCGGCTTCGTCCGGCGAATTGGTCTAGCGAATCGAGGATCTTAATCAGTGCGTCTTGCACAACATCCTCGGCTTGCAGACAACCGCCATACCGCTTTGCCATTGACGCCGAAAGTCCTCGTAGCAAAATGTCACGAAGTTCCGTAATCGCCGCATCGCGGATGTCCGGTTCGCCACGTAAACGTTCGACCCAAGGGTCGGTAACCCCAGTGTCAATCGTCCGTGACGAATTTGTGTCGAGCGAGTCGGGTGACTCGGTTGATTTTGATAAATTCACGCGAAAATCTCCTGAAAATCATCATCACGGTTCGGATGAAACATATCAACCGGTCGCGTGCAGGCAGGGAAAATCAGTTTTTCAAGCTCGGTGGTGTCGCACGGCAATGTCGTTCGGCTCTCCGA
>CAYVAN010000303.1:0-4257 GCA_964449225.1 uncultured Rhodopirellula sp. | reverse complement strand
AATTTCCAAGAACAGGAGAGCGGGGCAATCGCGGTTTTCGTCGGGGGCGACTACCTGATTAGCAATGGAAATCGACGCGAAGTCGGAGCCGCGTACAACAATAACACAGGCGGCAATGAGATCCGAATTCTAGAAACGGACTCTCCATTGCAGGCAACTAGCGGAAGGTTAGCGGCAACGATTCAGGCACGCGATTCGGTCTTTGGTGACTACATTGGCGACATTAATGCAATGGCTGCGGCATTGATTCAAAGTGTGAATGAAGTGCATTCACAAGGCCAAGGTCGTGATGGATTTCAAAGCTTGCTTTCCACCGTCGTTGCCGATCCAGGTGTGCCGTTGAAGGATGCGAATCTAGCGACCGTTCCACGCAATGGTTCGTTTGATATGAACATTATTGATGAACAAGGTGAACTGCTCAGCACGCACCGAATTGATGTCAAAATTTTATCGCAAGTAACCGATTCAACAATCCAATCGATCGTCGCTGATATCAATGCGATTGATGGAATTGACGCTTCGGTAACTCGAAGCGGTCAGATTCAAATCGATTCCGACTCGTCAACATCTAGCTTTACGTTTGGTGAAGACACCAGTGGATTTTTGGCGGCTGCGGGAATCAATACGTTCTTCACAGGACGCGACGCTGTTGATATCGAGGTCAACTCGCAGCTGAAAGGCAATCCGAACTTTCTGGCGATTAGCCGAGGCGGAATTGGTGAAGACACTGACGTTCTGACCGATATGATCGACTTGGTGGATAAACCGCTGTCTTCACTGGGTGGAAACTCAGTCCGAGGCGTCTACGAGCAAGCCGTCGCCGGACTGGGGCAGAAGATCAGTCTTCAAAATAGCGCGACCGAAGGACTGAACAATTTCTACTCGACCTTGCAAAGCCAACACTTGGCAATCACTGGCGTCAATATCGACGAAGAGTCGATTAAGATGATCACCTACCAACGTGCTTTCCAAGCTTCGTCGCGCGTGGTCGCGACAGCTAGTGAAATGCTGGACCTTCTGGTGTCGTTGTAGCGATCCGCAGTCGCTCCGTTTACAGCCGTTCGGTTTACAGCATTCCGATTGACCGCCGTCCGTTTTATTGGTCAGCGTAAATTTACTGCTCGCACAATTTACTGCTCAGCACAATTTACTGCTCAGCACAGATTACTGGTCAGCATAAACCAGCGTGCTCTCTTCCTTGGTAACTGGGACGGTGGCACTTTCGCTGACGACGATAGCCTTGACCAAGTGGGTTCCGGGTGCAACGCCACGAACCCGCATTCGGTACCTGATCTCGCTTCCTGGGGAAAATTGATTGCGAGGTGGGAAGACAACCGCACCCCGTCCGTCGGTGCTTGCTTGCCCGCCTTCGCCATCGGCGCTGACGAGTTCTAATCCAGATGGAAGTTGAATCTGCAAGCGAACGTTATTGTCGGTCTTTGAACCACTGTTTTGAACCAGAATTTCGTAGTCCGTTTGGGCACCTAATTCGATGGGGCCACCAGGATTTAGAATTTGGAAACTGAGTTCGGCGAAGCCTTCGACCTGAACGGTATGGTCGGATTTGGCAACGGTATTTAAATCTGCTCTCGCATCAACCGTTAAAGCACGTTGACCTTCTTGAACCGGTAAAAGTGTCAATGGAACTGATCCGCTGTCACCAGCGGGAAGTGAATCCAGTGACCAGAAAACCGCGTGTCGCGAAGGATCGTACTGACCCTCGAAGTCGGTGGACACAAAATTAAAGCCGCGATCGAGTGCCACGGAAATTTCGACGTTGGTTGCGTCTGCGGTCCCGGTGTTGGCGATGTTAAGTTGGTAGGTTGCCTGGCGTTCTAGGAAACGTCGGGAAGGTCCGGCTAGTTCCACTGCTAATTGCGGTGCGATCACTTCCACATCGATGGTGTGCTCGGCTGCAAGACCGTCTTCTGAAACCAAGTGAATGGTGTTCGCAATCATGCCTGGTTTGATCGCCCGTAAACGCAGCACTTGTCGCCTGGTTTCGCCAGGGGCAAGCGTGCCGATCAGGTTGTCGAGTTGCCGACCGCGTGGGTGTTCTAGGCCTTCGGGCACATCTTCTTGAAGTGATACTGCGGTCGCTTCGCCCGTTCCAGGGTTCGAAACCTCGAGCTCAATTTCAAGCTGCTGTCCAATCAGTACCTTAGCAGGGGCTCGCTGAGTGATTTTTAATTCAGGTCGTGTGCTGATCGTACGAACCGAGGCTGCCGCCTCAAACGTGACGCGTGCGACGCTGCCCAATTCGCCTTCGGCTTCTGGGACCAATTGCATTGTTACCGTGCGTTCGTCGCCTGCCGGTAGCGATCCGAGTTGCCAAAGTAATTGATTTCCTTGTTGGGTAGGCGTTGGTGAAGCGTCGACTAAGCGCATTCCCGCAGGGATGCGATCATGGACGAGGACGGCCAACGCTTCCGCCGATCCTACGTTTTGAACGTGGATAACGAAGGATGCTGGCTTGCCGACTTGTACTTCCGCTGGTGCGCGTTTCTGGATGACGACGCTTGGCGTTTGAACGCCTTCAAGCCGACGGTCGCCGGGCGCGTCCACCGTTCTGTCGGATTGAATATCATTGGCAACCGCCGGTTGGGGTGGCATTGCCTGGTAACCACCTTGCAAGCCGATTCCGGGTGCGGCGTTTAGTGGGGCTGCACCAAGTCGCGGAAGACTGGCCATTCGTTCGGGTTGCTGCGGATAGGCATTGGGTTGGAATTGCCCTGGCTGCTGGGTTACCGGCAAAGTCTGTTCTGCTTGCGGTGGAGGCTGTAGTTGATTCTGTGCAAACCCGGATTGCGAATTAGGCGGCGGGTTGAATTGGACTGACGGATCGGGTTGGCCACGCAATGCGTTGTTGGGTGACGTGTTGTTGGGTGATGGGGCAGGGGCAGGATACATATCCATTGCCGGAGCTTGCGCTAGATCCATTTCCTGCATTGGCTCCGGTGCAAATTCTGGTTCCTCTTGAAATGCAGGAGTTTGGTTGGGCATTTCCGATGGGAAGTTCATCGACAGCGATTGTTCTTGAACTTGCGGCTGTGGCTGGGGAAGGTCTTGCTTGGGCGCAGGTTGGGCTTCCATGGCCCAATCCGGGATTTCCATTGCCACGGTTGGCTCGCCGGCAGTTTCTGATTGAGGTTCACCGAGGCTGGCCGGCAAGCTTGAAAGATCGAACGCGGGTTCGTTGTCTAATTGGCTGTTTGTGTCAGCGGGTGGATTGCTTCGCAGGTCATTTCCGCCAATATCCTCTGTGTGTTGCACGAGCGCGACTGGCGACTTACCAAATGCTCCACCAGCAAAATCCGCCAGTGAATTAGATGAATCGTTGCTAGGTTTACTTATCCACGTGTCTTCATTAATGCCTGCAATGGGGGCCGCCGGTTCACCGAGTGTTGGTGCTTCGGCGGTCCATGCCGTGGAGTCGTTTTGCTTGTCTTTCTGGGCGAGTGCAGCGGCATAAGCACCAAACAAGATTGTTGCTACGCCTGCAGCTAGTCGTACACCAAACGCTTTCATCGGTCGCATTCCTTCGCGAAACTGTGGCCAAACCCTGGCTAGATTGTTGGGGTATCAAAATTGTTGATGGGACCGAAAGATCAATCGTGAAACATCGGGGGCATCGAGCTCGTTTTTTATCAATGCGATTCACAGCCCAATAATGTCGGCGCATAAAAAAAGACCGGACGCGTTTCGACTCTTACGCGTCCGGTCTCTAGCCAATCCTGGCTAGTTTACCGATTCGATGGGTTGATGATCCGTTGATTCCGTTCTGATCGTGGCCGTCCATGGCCGTTCAACCTGTCGATCCGGTATCAAACACATCCATGCATTTGATTCCTTCACAAAAGGAAGATTTGATCAGCTACGCAACCAGGCGAACGTTTTCTTGCGTGCGTGCAACGACAGCTTCGACGAATTCTTCAAAGATGCGGACATCCAGAGCTGATGCGGCACCGCATTCGGGGTGGAATTGAGTTCCCACGGCAAACCAATCCATCATTTCAGATTCAATGGCTTCGATAACTCCGTCTGGGCACTTCGCTGTCACGCGGAATCCAGGGGCGACTTCATCGATTGCCATGTGGTGGCGACTGCTCACGCGAATTTCGCCATCGCCATAAACGCGACCGATCAGTGAATCGCTTACAACGTCAAGGGTGTGGCGATGGTTGGGATCATGAGCATCATGGGGAGGGACTGCCGAAGGAAGGTCTTCCTTGATGTGCAGGAATAGGTTTCCGCCCT
>CAYVAN010000302.1:2881-4276 GCA_964449225.1 uncultured Rhodopirellula sp. | reverse complement strand
CAAAATCCAACAAAGCGGCCAGACGCCTCTGGTCAAACCAAGGACTTCATAGTCGTCCGGCATCACCGGGCGGCACGAGATCGGCAGCCACTTGTGAAATCTGACCACCGCCACTTTGTGTGCATCCGATGGTTACCAGCGTTCTTGCTTGTAGTACTTTTCGATCTCGCATTTGATCTGCGCCGCGTGCTCACGATTGTGGTCGAAGTAGAAGCTCATAATAGATCCGCTGGCACTTCCTCGGACTGTGCCACCAGCCCACGATATGACGAACCCTTCTTGTTCGCAAACATCGCCCGTAAGTATGAATCCAATATCGGGAGGGCAGCGTCTTCTTCGGTCGCGTTTTGGCACTGGATACCCGTTGTCGATCTCTTCTTGCGTCGGCCAGCACGTCAATAGGCGGCCAAACCAATTGCGTAATTGGTCTTCGGACACTGAGACGACATCGCGAACGAAAAAGCCAGGGTGATTGCCGTGAATTCGAACGTCAGGTGTTTCGCCTCCAGTTGCGTTTGACGCAAACCCAAGCATCGCACCTTGCGCTCCGGCGAGGTCGTGTGAACTCACAAGTTGGTGTCAACGATTCGGGTAACGTACGCGATCAACGGGCCGGGTGATAAGACAAGTCATTCGACGAACCTTTCAATCGCGAATCCGCTGCATCACGGGGTGTGTCGCTATTAGCGTATTCGTTTAGAGCAGCGTCCCCCGAGAACTCGCGAAAGATCCGGCCAAATTCAGAGTGCGAGATCAGGCAATTCGGAAAGCGTTCGTGAAGTGCGGCAAAACCGCTACGTGAGATGCGGGTGTTTGAGACATCCAGTATCTTTAGCCATGTCATCGCCCCAATGGTGTCAGCAAGGTCGTCGCTGACGTTTGTGCTCCACAGAAACAGATAATCCAGGGAGTGGATTTTGGCAAGATACGATGCGCCGACGTCTGTAATCCGGGTATTTCCAGCGTCAAGGAACATAAGTGACGAACAGAACGACAGCGGTTTCATGTCCTCGTCAGTAAAGTCGATGTATCGAAGGTAGACATTGCGAACACGGGAGGAAAACGGCGAAAAGCGATGGAAATCAAATGTGCCACCAAGTCTTGCGATCTTCCTGCACGCTGGACGTTCGGGGCGAACCGCAAACCGCCATTTGAGCTTGCACTCAATGCGGCGAGATTGACGAATCGTGAGATGCTTAGGAATCTCGTTCTCAGGTACTGTCAGCATTAAGGTGGAGAACAGGGGCTACGGGTAGTGCGACGAACGTCCGGCGTTACCGGGCGGGGAGAGTAAAGTTGTCCATTTCAAATCCGGCCGCAAACCTCGCTCCGTGTGCACGCCATGGTTATCCGTTACGCTCTGCAAATGCCGAGGCATCACGACCACCACCCATT
>CAYVAN010000302.1:2315-2871 GCA_964449225.1 uncultured Rhodopirellula sp. | reverse complement strand
GATCAGGATTTCGTTGTCATCAACATCAAAATGAATGATGTACGAGAATCGCTTGAGTCGACAAGGTCGCAGGCCATGTGCAGTGATTGAAAATAGGAGTGGATTGTCGCGAATCCGCCTGATGCCAGCGAGGTATTCAAGCAGAAACTCGTCGCCCAGCCCAGGTCGCTTGTCGTCGTACCAAGTGACAGCGTCAACAACATCGTCTTCGACCTCAGGCCGATACGAAAGTTCCCGCATCAGCGACGATTCTCAACGCGTCGCATTAGCTCCTCGTGCGAAATCGCGGTGGAGGAATCCGCACGGTGGGCAGTCAGTCGACGATCAAGCTCCGCTTGCTGCCCTGGTGTGGTCGATAGATCCACGTCTTCAGGAAGCGTGTCCCAGATCGCGTGAAGGACGCGCAGTCGATCACCGACCGGAAGTGCGGATAGGTCTGTAATTGTTTGGTCAAGGTTCATTGTGTGTCCTCCGGCTCTAGTTTACCCAAAGGAAGAAGGCAAGTCGAGCGTTAGCCACAGTTTGCGAATTGAGCGAATTGAGTCGGATAACGTTA
>CAYVAN010000302.1:0-2305 GCA_964449225.1 uncultured Rhodopirellula sp. | reverse complement strand
AAGCCCGGCTTCGATGCATGTGATGGTTATCCGCCGTTAGTTGTGTCGCAATAGATGTCAAACCACAAAGGAAGCCCAAGTGCGGAGAAGCGAGTGAAATGGCGTGGCGAGAACATTGGGCCACCTTGGCCAATCGCAGACACCCAGTAGCACACGACATCAGATGTTGTATCACAAGCAATGAGATCGCCGATTTTTGCTTGGCACCCTTCGAGTTGGTCAAGCAACCAGTCAAAGTGACGCCGACAATCGAGCGAGCCAACGGCCCCTTCGGAGGATAGAAACCACGCGTTGGTTTCACGCAACCGTTCAGTACGCGAAGAAATTCGGTCGCCCGCAAGGTATGAGCGAGTGCATTCGACAGAAAGCAATTCAGAGATTTCAGCAGGTGTGTGATCCACCGAGAAGATCCTGACGGTGGCGTGCGTGTCCGAACATGACGCGTATGTGTCATCGTATTCCATTGGCAGCAAATCGGCTAACGTCCGCGATATGCGGGCGGCGGGAGTTGATTGACCATCAGATAACGGCGACCACCGCCGCTCCGTATCATCGCATGGTTATCTGCTTCCTTCGTCTCATGGCAACCGCACACGCCATTGATAGTATTATTGCGACTGATGATGGCTCTGGGACCGCAGTTAGCGAAGGGTATAGGAATTGCCTCGTGCCAAAGTCATCGTTTTGTAGAGAAGCACCATTAGTGAAAAAGGTGTTAGGGATATTGCTTTCCATCAGAATGTCAACGCCCGGCGCGTCAATTCCGTTTGTGTCATTGGGCACCGAAAATATGGACAAACCTGTTGAGTTTGCTGGGTCCAGCGGATCAACAAGCGACGCCCATGAATTTGTAAGCGTGCCAAGTGGATCATTTGGGTCGTAGTTGTCGTCGATAAATCCATTACCGAAAAAGTCTTCAACGTCACCTAGGCCAATCGCATGGCCGATCTCATGGGTCAATATGGTCTGAAACGTGTTCAGATCCCAGACAGCGCCGTTGTTATTCATTGTGATGTCAGCTCCATTGATCGCGAAGCCGTCGTATCCAGTAGTGCCGCTGGTCAGGGTGACGCCTCCAGCAATAGTGTTGGCGTTGAAAAACGCTTCCCCTCGGGTGCCGGTTCCAATGTTTCCCGAAAACAGGTCGATTTCAGATCCCAAGCGAACGTTTCCGTCGATCGCGGTCGTTGCGGTGGTCCCCAGATCTTCGACAAAGAATAGGCTAGTTGTCAGCCCCGTAACAGGATCGTGTGCCGTCCAAGGGTCAAACGCCGCAAGCACTGAAGTGCGGAACTCGACTTCTGTTGGGACAGTAGACCAAACAAACTGGTCTCTATAAGCGGCGTAGGAACCACCCGATAACGAAAAGCGAAGTCCGCCGTCGAGCGAGCGTTCCACCGAGCCGTTGGTGACGGAAAAGCTATTAGAAGTAGCATTCCACCTTGAACCACCGTTTAGCGAACCTCCGCCGTCAAGACCAAAGACCACACCTCCAAACGCGAGATTGTCAGCGGTGGCCAATGCGAGCAGAATGGATGCGGCGAGAAGCAATGGTTTCGGTTGCATTATGCCCCCTTTGTTAGTTGACGGACTTGGATTTCCAGATTGTAGTCCGAGCAGAGAGTTGTGGGCAATGTCTCGCAGATAACGGTAGGGTTTTGCGGGCGGCGGCGATTGACATTCAAGCAGACGAAAAAGTGTGCCACCGCCGCTCCGGCAACAACCCATGGTTACCCGCCGATTTCTTGTTCGGCGGGAACGAGGGATCGGATCGCTTCGGGCGCGAGGTCCGCACCGTTTGGCCAGCAAATAGTTTTGCAGATCGGATCCACTGTGAATTTGGCAAAGACGCTTGGGGCAAGCAGAGGCTCGAATATCGGGCCAGTCAATAATGGTCGGAGGTCAACGGTGGCCGAGCATCCATCGTTAAAACGCAGATGTAGGGAAAACGGCCCGACGAGTTCGGCGTCGAGAATGTGGAGAATCATCTGCATCAGTCCAGTGGTTCGATAGACAGCAGCGGCTGCTGAGATTCGGCGAGTACCCAGTCAACCATTAGCTCGTCGCGGTGGAGGTCGCACCATTCGGCAATGAGCTTACCAGCGCGAAGAGGAAGCTTGCCTCCCAGTATAGCACCCGTGCGAATATCAATCACAGCTTCCGATCCGCCGTAGATTGCGTGGAAATGCGGGGAATTGTGGTCCCGATAGTCCATGTAGACGGCGATGCCGTAGAATTCGGACAAGCGGGGCTGCGATAGCCCAGGACTGGTGGACTCACGAGGAATCATCAAGAATCCTCGAAG
>CAYVAN010000301.1:0-4287 GCA_964449225.1 uncultured Rhodopirellula sp. | reverse complement strand
CTCCGAGCCGCTGGCGCAATCGCTGGCGCAATCGGCTCGGAGAGCCGAGCGACAATGGGGAACGCTCCAAAGTGAAAAACTGATTTGCCCTGATAACATCAGCCGAAGGTGTCAACTTTTGCGGCTGCCTATGTTAAGATTCAAAGATGAATCAGCACGCCAACAGACCTCGAAGAGCCGAAATCGAACGGTTGCAACTCGATAAGCTAAACCAGTTGTTGCTGATGGCAAAGAACCGCCCGTTCTACCGTGGGCGTCTTCGTAAGCTTCGCCTGCCGCTGACATCTCTGGAACAATTGCGTGAAGTTCCCGTTTTAGTGAAGACGGACCTTGTCTCTACAGCGGCATGCAAGGTCGCGTTTTGTTTTGATCTTCCTCGATCAGATTACTGCCGGTTTCATCAAACCAGTGGTACGCGTGGTTATCCAATGGTGGTGATGGATACCGCCGACGATTGGCAGTGGTGGCTCGATTGCTGGGATCATGTTTTAGATGCCGCAAGCGTGACCGACACCGATGTCGCGATGATGGCGTTCTCTTTTGGCCCATTCATTGGTTTCTGGACGGCCAATGATGCACTCGTTCGCCGTGGAACTTTAGTGATTCCAGGTGGTGGAATGTCTAGTGAAACAAGATTGTCTGTAATGATCGACCAACGGTGTTCAGTGCTCTGCTGCACACCGACTTATGCGTTGCACCTGGCCAAAGTCGCCAAACGCAGCGGTCTAGACTTACGCCAAAGTCAAATTTCGCGAATCATTGTTGCAGGCGAACCCGGCGGATCCATTCCATCGGTAAGGGCTCGAATCGAGCAGGCTTGGGATGCGACGGTGGTTGATCATGCTGGTGGTAGCGAGATCGGTGCTTGGGGATTTGGTAGTTCTGACGGAACGGGGCTGCACGTGATCGAAACCGAGTTCATTGCTGAAGTCATCCACTTTGAAAACAATGACTGCACCGGGTTTCTGGCAGACGGGGTTCCCGCAGCCGAGGGTGAGCCTGGCGAATTAGTTCTAACCAACCTGGGGCGACGAGGCGGTCCCGCAATCAGGTATCGGACGGGTGATATCGTGCGAGCGGTTCGCGATCATGATCACCCGTCCCCGTTCCTCTGGTTAGACGGGGGAGTGATCGGCCGGGCTGACGACATGGTCGTCGCCCGAGGTGTCAATATCTTCCCCAGCAGCATCGAGGCGATCATTCGGGACTTTGAACCCGATGCAGAGTTTCGAATCATGATCGACCGCAGCGATGAAATGGATGAAGTCAGCGTAGAGCTGGAAGCTGGGGAAACCCGAGCCAACGAAGTCTCAACAGCGTTGCAGAAACGACTGACGATGCGAATCAACGTCTCGTCAGTCGCAGACGGAACTCTTCCACGGTTCGAAGCCAAAGCAAAACGCGTGGTGGACCGCAGGGAAGTGCAACGTTGAAGCGAAGCCTATCATTTAGAAATCCAAGATCACAGACTTAACCGAATTTTGCTTTCCGTTCCTGCGTTGCCAATTTTTGAAGAGCACTTTTACTGATGCCTGAACCCACCGCAGCCCACACGCCTGTATCGATCCGCCGTGATGGTGATTCGGCAATCATGATTACCTTTGATGATGAAAAGGAAGTTCGCTGGACGGCAGCAGAACTGCGAAAGGCTTGTCCATGCGCCACATGTCGCGAGAAAAAGCGAGCTGATGAAGAGAAACAATCTGAAGAAGGAAAGAAGCCGATGCTGCTGCCCGTGTTATCAGCCGCTGAAGCAAAACCGATGACAATCGCATCCATGAGCCCAGTCGGCCAATACGGCTATAACGTTGGCTTCAGCGATGGCCATCATTCAGGAATTTTCTTGTTTGAAGTCCTTTATCGATAACGAAAGAGCATTAACTGAGCTTTCCTATAGCTCGATCAAGTTTGCTGGATTAGCGGTTCGGTGGCGGGCGTGCCCGCAGCCCGCTTACCTAGCAAAGTTAATTGCTCCAAGCCCACCGCAGGCGGCAAACAGCTTAAAGGCGTCGACCGTTTGCCGCACGTCATGGACTCGCACTAAATGCGCCCCCGCAGCAGCGACGGCGAGCGATGCACCTATCGTTGCCGCAGTTCGGTCAGCATCTTTATTGCCTAGAACTTTCCCAATGAAACCTTTGCGAGAATGGCCAATCAAGATGGGCGATCCTAGGTCCGTGAACTGATGGATTGACTGAATCAGTTCCAAGTTATGCTCGTGGGTTTTGCCAAATCCGATGCCGGGATCAAGACAGATTCTCTCATGCTGAATTCCAGCATCCAAGCAAAACTGCTTTCGCTGAATGAGGTAGTCTCGAATTTCAGCGACGACGTTTTCATAGGCTGGATCATTCTGCATCGTTTGCGGAGTGCCTTGCATGTGCATGACGCAAACGCCTGCGCCGGATTCGGCAGCAACACCGAGCATGTCGGGATCGCTCTCCAATCCGGTGACATCGTTGATAATCTCTGCACCAGCGTTAATAGCGGCCCGAGCAACGGATGCCTTGCTAGTGTCAATGCTGATCGGAACATTCAGTTTTCCGCAGAGCGCTTCGATGACGGGCACGACACGCTTTCGTTCTTCGTCAGCGGTGACCGGGTCGCTGTAGGGACGCGTGCTTTCCCCGCCGATGTCGATGATGGATGCACCGTCTTGCTGCATTTGAATTGCGGTCTGAACAGCTGCTTCTGGATCCAGATGTTTACCGCCGTCGGAGAAACTATCCGGAGTAACATTCAAAATGCCCATCACCAGTGGCATGTTGGTCAGTGGAGCGTTGTCAAAGGCTAGTGAACGATTGACGAGTTTCCAGGGATGCATGGTTGGCCGTGGTAGGTCGGGTGAATGGCGTCCGGTCGCACCGCGGTTGAAAGGCTCGGCCGCAAGGCGTTCAGCCACAATCTACCATCGCATTTCCATTTGTGACACGATTCGGCTGGCCAATTTTTGGATCGCCGCTTCGGTTGCGGTATCGATCGATTGGCCTGCTTCCGGAATGAAGCGTGAATCTTGTGAAAAGCCGATTGCAAGATCGCCAGTTGGAACAATCGCATTTTGCATCAGCATCTCGCCACCGCGATTGAGCCATGATGCACGAACGCTAACAGCGGCATCGAGTCCGCGAGGGTCATCGGTATCCGTTTCCGTCAGAACTCTTTTTGTTTCACTGACCACTCTGCATTCCAAACGACTGTCGGCGTTCGGATCACTGGTGACTTTGTAGGGAGTACGGGTTTCAATTTCTCGCACGATGGCTTCCGTCAATCGAATGCCAAGGTCATGTCGAAAGGTGTCGTTTCGAACGACGGGCACATGCACCGTCCTGATTCCCGGACGGAACAATGAAGCTGATCCAAATCGATAGGCCGCGCAACCCGATGCCAAGGTGATCGAGAAGAACACCAATGCTGCCATTAACGAAAGAGACGTGAATGATCTCATCGCAGCATGATCCCTGAATTTTCTTCAGCGTCCTTGGCACCGCTGCTTTCCCCATCTTTCATGATCAGCGGGTCCGAGGCTTTGGAATCAGGGAAGACCGTTTTTAGCCAAGACAATCGAGGTGTTGGTACATCGGGAAGGGTTTGTATTTCGCCCAACCGTTTGCGAGCTTTTTCGGCGTGCGGAGTGTCGCCATAGTTGTCTAACAACCGCTGGTAGTAGAAAGCCGCTGCGCCATATTCCTTGCGTTTTTCCCGATAATCAGCGCGGTAGGCGATGCGATCCGCTTTGTGGAAATTAACCTCTGCGGCGGCACGGGCCACCATTTCAGAGTACTTGGGGTCAGCTAACTTATCAGGAAAACGAGTTCGCGTTTGCTTGATAAGCTTATCGGCTTCATCAAGCACCAAGTTGCTGTATCGTGGACCACCGTAAATCCGCAGCTTGGTACGAATCCCTAACAAGTGTGCCAGGAAAAGATGCTCGCTATCAGAAAATGTATCACGCAGGTCGGTTAAGAATTCATCCGCTTCAACAAACTTCTCTTGACGGATGTACTCGGCTGCTGCTGCCATGGTCGCATCGTCGGCGAGTCGTCCAGTTGGATCGTCATAACGTATCTGATCTAAAACACGAATCGCGTGTCCATCGGTGTCGATGCGAGGGCGTGACTTATCGGTCAGGTTCAAGGGCGACCAGCTTTTTTGATCAGATTTTTCGGTGTCAATCCAGTATCGGCTAATTGAAAACAATCGAGCTGCGATGCGGTCGTTGTGTCGGTTTCGGGTGTGTTCTTTCTGTAGCGTTTGGTAGACGTCGGTCGCTTCGACCAACTTGTCGGC
>CAYVAN010000300.1:222-4289 GCA_964449225.1 uncultured Rhodopirellula sp. | reverse complement strand
GACCTACATGATCAAAGACGAAGTCATGCAGATCACCACGACCGAAGCCGCTGAACAGAATCTGATTAACAAGGTTTACCCGGTTGGTGACCTTGTCGTTCCCGTCATTCAACTAGGCGGGGGCGGCGGCGGAGGTGGCGGCGGTCTTGGCGGTGGCGGAGGCGGTGGCCTCGGCGGCGGAGGCGGAGGAGGCCTCGGCGGTGGCGGAGGAGGTTTCGGCGGTGGAGGCGGTGGCCTTGGCGGCGGCGGTGGTGGAGGCGGTGGCCTGTTTGCCGTGCCCGACGACGCCACGATTAGTCAAAAGAAATCTTCCGCCAGTAAAACCCCGGCGGCCGAATCAAAGCCGACCGAATCAAAGCCGACTGAATTAAAGTCTGTTGCTAAGACTACAAAGGCTGCGGCCAACGTGACCCCCATCCAGGTCAAGGTTGCCGATGGTGAATCAGTAGACCAAGCGTGGGATCGTTTTTTCGCTGAACAAGAAGTCAACAATGCTATCGACTTGACCGTGCTGGATAGCCGCGTTCGGTCGACCGTTCGCTTGTACTCAGCCCGTGCGAATAAAGCTCAAACAAAAGGTGACACCGCACTTTCGCTTCAGCACTTCGACAGTGCGCGTGAAGCGATTTCAGGGGCAATTCGTGCTGGTCACGTTCAACCCTGGATGTACCAAGCCCTCGCTCTGGTGTTGAAAGCAACCGATGCTCCCGTAGAGGACATTGAACGGGCTTTGCTGTCCGCAGTCGACTTTGCTGAAACTCCCGAAGACATTCTAAATGTTGCCGCACGGTTGGAAGAAGTGGGTGCGAAAGAGGCCGCACTGCGACTGTGCCAGGACGTTTCGCGAATGGACCCGTACCGCCGCGAACCGTACGTGCTGGGACTTCGATTGGCGAAAGAAATTGACCGGTCCGACGCATTGATGTGGGCGTGCGAAGGTGTGCTTTCGCAAGCTTGGCCGGAGAGCTTCACCGCGGTTGTCGATGAAGCTCGTTTGATCGCTCGATCAGTTCACGCACAGCTGATCGAAGAAGGAAAAACAGACGAAGCTCGCGCGTTCGATGAATCGCTTAAGCGTGCAGCATCTCATGATGTGATTGTTCGCGTTTCTTGGACCGGGGACGCCGACGTTGACCTGGCGGTGGAAGAACCATCGGGGACCGTTTGTTCGTTGGAGAATCGATCGTCAGCGGGTGGTGGCACTTTATTGGCGGATGCTTTCCCTGGCAGCGCTTCTGATAAAGATGGAACCGTTTCTGAAACCTACCTATGCCCGCAAGGATTTTCCGGACAATATCGTTTGCTGGTTCGCCGCGTTTGGGGCAACGTTACCAGCGGTCGTGTGAGTGTCGAAGTGTTGACCGATTTTGGTCGGCCCGAACAGAAGTTTGTTCAGAAAGAAATTCCATTGACCGAGAATGACGCCTTGGTGATCTTTGAAGTCAAGGATGGAAAACGCAAAGTCGAAATCGCCGATGCTCAACTGGCAAATCTGCGTGATGTTCAACGAAGGATGCGTGGACAAGTGTTGGCTCAATTTGGCCCTGATCCAATCAATGGTCCGCAAGATGACGGCGCTGTTTTGGAAGAACTGTACCGCGACGTCGCCTCATTGACCGGCGGTGCCTTTACAGGCATCGACCGTGGCGGCCGTTTAGATCCAAGACTCAACGCGCTCCGACGCCGAGCAGTCGGTTTCCAGCCACAGATCACGCAGCTTCCCGAAGGTGCCGGCATGAGCACGCTAGCGATCATTTCAGCTGACCGTCGGTACGTTCGCATTTCACCCGCGCCGTTCTTTTCACAAGTCGGTGATGTGACGACGTTCAACTTCGTTACCGGCGGCGAAGGCCAGGGAACCGGCGGCGCTGGTGGTGGCGGTCTTGGCGGTGGCGGATTCGGCGGTGGTGTTGGCGGCGGCGGTGGCGCGATCGGCGGTAACTAGTCGATCGGATCATCGCTTAACGCGTATGACTGGTGCGCATCAACAGCCCAAGATTGAATTTGCGAGCTCCGATTTTTTCGGTCCAGCTCATCGTAGCGAAACTCGCCAAGAGTTTCGGCGGTTCGCATTGAGTCTCATCAGGTTGTAAGCCGAACGTCTTGGCGACATTCGCTACGTCTTCTGCTGGAGTTTCCAGTATCTGTTGTGGTGGAGAAGCGTTGTCCACGACGAAGGCCTTGTTTCCGTTGTCCGCAAGGTGATCCCTGATGACAACAACGACACGAAGTCGTGGAGATTTTGCCAGCAAGCCGCCAGGCTGGACTACGTCGAATCCGCCCAAGGCACAGCAGCAGAAAGCGTGTAAAGAGCAATGACAGAGACCAAAATTAGCCTGTCTCGGTTTTTCTGCTCCTGACCCCTTTTTTGGTCGATGCGTGGTTGGGTTGGACGGGTTTGTTACAAGAGTCCGCCGGAGGTTTCGCTTAAGTCTTCGAGAACGTCTTCGCCCAAAGTGTCGTCAAGCTTTCCTGACGTATCAGGTCGCTCGTCGTCGCCTGTTCGTTCAATAATTACCATGCACATGTCATCGAACGGCGGGCTATCGCCGACATGGTCAAGCACCGATCTGACAATGCGATCCTTCACCTCGTCGGCATCACCGCTTTCCAAAGCAAGCTTTCGCAATGCCGCAATACCGAATTCCTCGTCCTTGGAATTCATCGCTTCATTGATCCCATCGGTGTACAAGACAGCCAAGTCCCCTTTGGCCATCTCGAATTCGACGCTCTCGTAAACCATCCCGTCGTCGATCGCGATGGGCAACCCCGATTCATCTTCCCCCGGTTCGACCAATGAACCATCGCTGGCTTTACGGACCAGCGGAGCCATGTGACCGGCGTTGACGACCACAGCATTTTCGCTGGCAGGATCAATGACAACAACCAAAAAAGTAATGAACCGCTCAACATGCAAGCGACTCATGTGATCGTTCAGCATTTCGATAGCACGTGCCAAATCCGGTTCGCTTGCCAGGCAAAACCTGGTTTCGGCAGACAATTTTGCCATGAACATTGCCGCCGCAACACCGTGACCGACAACGTCTGCGACGACGATGGCGATTCGATTGCCAGGCAACGGAATGTAGTCGAAATAGTCACCCCCGATATGATTGGCAGCTTGGTAAAAACTTCGCACACGATAACCGCAAGATTCAGGTGGTGCTTGCGGCAAGAACGCTTGCTGGACCTCGGTTGCAAGCTTTAGGTCTTGTTCCACCTCTTTTTGATGCAGCGCCTGTTCGTGCATTCGGGCGTTCACAATCACAATGCCCGCCTGAGCCGCCACGCCAGCGAGCAGGTCAGCGTCTTCCTCGCGAAATTGGCCTCTTCCCGCCGTTGAATCAATTTGCAGGACGCCAAAAGCCGTGCCACCAGCGTCCACCAACGGTGCACAGATCATTGATTTGATCGAAAAATCAGCAATCGACTGACTGCTGTCGAAACGACTGTCTTCGGACGCATCCAACGAAAGAATGGGTTCGCCGCTATCGATGACTTGATGAATGATGGTGCGGCTGATTCGAACGGTTTCGGTTTCGTCATGTCGTAAACGGTTCTTGACCCAACGCGGAATCAAATCACCCGAATCGTTCTTCATTACAATGAAACCACGATCTGCGGCGGGAAAGATCTTAAACAAACTGTCCAGGACTTTGGGCAACACCTCTTCTACGGCCAAGGCACCGGTTAGCTCGCGATTGATCTGCGTTAGCGCCGCAAGCTTTGCCTCGGCGGTGGCCGACATCTTTAGCCCATCAATCGAGCTGCGGAATTCAACCTGCGATTGATTGTCGCCAGTGGGACGGGACAGGACGCTCGGAAAACTGCCCGTCTCCTCGTCCACCATCTGGATTCCAAAGTTTGATCCCTCGAACGTCATCTCGGTTTCAGGTCTAGCGAATTCAGGCACGCTATCGGTATTGAACACAAACTCAACATCGCTAACTCGAATTCGGTCACCGGGTTTTAATGCTTCGGCTTGCGAGAGAACCTTGCCGTTTAAAAACGTACCATTTCGGCTTCCGCAATCTTCGACCAAGAACCGGTCGCCTTCCGCATTAATC
>CAYVAN010000300.1:0-212 GCA_964449225.1 uncultured Rhodopirellula sp. | reverse complement strand
ATTGTGTAAGTTTAGCGTAATTAGATAATCAGTTTCATCCTCTGTTAAATCAAACCGATCTTTTCCGTTGCCTGAAATCGTCAAAAACGCCATCGAAAAACCACCCAAACAATGCCACAGAGAATGCGTGGTCCCATTGTAGCTTTGGCAATGCTGATGTGGGTAGCACGGTAGCAGCAAAGCCAGGGCAATGTCGCTCGGCTCTCCGAGCC
>CAYVAN010000299.1:0-4289 GCA_964449225.1 uncultured Rhodopirellula sp. | reverse complement strand
CGTCAAATTGGTCATCCCATTTGGATAGCCGACTATAAAAGATCGCTCCGTCGGTAATTTGCATCGCTTGCCAATGGTCCGTCGATGCCATCGGCGTCTTGTCACCAAAGCCGATCACGATTTTGGGGCGATAGCGACGGAAGACTTTGGCAAGCGCAATTCGCGGCTCGGGTGCGTCGAACAGTTTGCGATTGGGAAGATCCAGTTGAATCCGATTGTTCACGCCAAGAGTGTTGGCAGCTGACTGCGATTCTTTGATCCGCACGGCGGGACTGGGGCAATTGGGCGTGGGTTCACCGTCGGTCAAATCAACGATCCCAACTCGGTAGCCCTGTTGCGCCAGGCTTGCCAACGTTCCCCCGCAGGCAACTTCGACATCGTCGGGGTGAGCTCCCACGGCGATCACATCCAGTGTTTCGCAGTGATCATTTGTTGATTGGTTCATTTCGGGAAAATGGGGCTGGGCGGATCGTGGATTGCCAAAATGCTTGATTTACTGCTGCAATCGGCACAAGCGTCAGGGGTTTGTGGGCCGGTTGGGCAATTTCCATCAATGCAGTCCTGAAAACCTCACACTTGGTCGGCAGTCGAACTAGTGTTGATTGTGTCGAGGGAACGCAGACGACTGCATGACATTCACCAAGATATTAAGCGTCCCCCCGTGCGAGGCGGGGTCGGTCCTTCGGGGTCGGCCTCGCCTTTTTTATTAGCAATTAGCAATTAGCTGTCTGCTGTCTGCTGTCTGCTGTTAGCTGTTAGCTGTCTGCTGTCTGCTGTTAGCTGTTAGCTGTTAAAAGTGGGGAGCTAACAGCGAAACGCTTTTTTTATTCAAGGCCGTAGTGTTCGACTTGAGGCCAGTAGACATCCTCGAACGCATCTTCTTCGTGGAAGTCGATACTGTTGTCCAGGTCATGGCATTCCATGCACTTTTCGCGGGCCTTATCCAACGGCAATCGCATTGCCTCTCGTAATTGATCTCGCAGTTCGCGTGTCACAACTGATCCCTCGGCCTCGGCGGCTGAATGTTCCGCTCCTGGTCCGTGGCAGTTCTCGCAACCGTTGCCGAGCAAATGCTGAGAATCTTCCAACGAGGTGTAGCCGCTTTCATACGGGTAGTATTCCTGCGGATTCCAACCTGTCACATGGCAACTGATGCATTCGGGATCGAAATGTCGCGGCACATCTCCGCGTTCTTCCGGCGGTTCAACGATGCTATCGGTCGCAAACGCGTGCGGACTGCCTTCCCAAACTTCTAGTGCTTCGGTGTGACACTTGCCGCAGGTTGCTGTGCCGACAAACTTGTTACCGGATGAATGAGGGATCGGTGGCATCAGGCCTAGCCCATCAAGGCCGATGCTTTCCAGTTGGTCCTGGTAGTCCTTCATCAGTCCACGCATCGCGGGCGCGTCAGCAAATTCGTGCGTCAGGGCGACGCGAGCGTATTTCATTGCAGGTTTTGATGCGGGGGCATCAGCACTTGGTTTGTCGTAAAGACCAATCAATCCAGCGTACATGCCTTTGGCACCCGTTAGGATCATCTTGGTATCGCTACCGTTAATCGTCGCGGGTTGGTATGTCGGTTCGCCGTAACCACCCGCGACAACGACAAGGTCAAACCCAGGAGCTTTGCGAACAAGTTTCTGTGCTGATTCTTCCTTGCCGTAGAACATGAGCACTTTGAAGTCAGGTGATTTTTCGGACAACGCTTTGATGGCAGCCTTCGCCGATGGCACCATGTCGCTGATGATGACTTCCTCACCCGGATCAACCGTCAATTTGTCGGGATCAAGGATACTTGTCACACCGACTTTGATCCCGTTTTGTTCAACGACCTTGGTTTGCGGCAACATTTCCGGATCGAATAGCACCACGTTGGCCGAAACGTATAACGCATCCTCCGGCGAATCACTGGCAGCAACCGCCAACAAGTCACCGACACCCAGGCGGATGTCTTCGGGCCCAAAACCTACCGCTTGGTAGTTCATTTCGGTTAGGGCGCGGGCGCTTTGCTGCAGTTTGATCGTCGCCTGTTGCCCGAACCGACGAACCTGGTTTCCAACGTCCATCGGGACGACGGTCCAGCCCTTTTCTTTGAGCGTTTCCAGAAACGAATACCGGCGAGCGACGCCGCCTTTTTGTCGTTCTAGCCCCGTGCAGCCGCAGGGTTCGATGTAACCGTGTTGGTTTCCGGTAAACACCAGCGTCAGCGTTGGTGTGTTCCAGGTCTTGTACGTTTCGGGTTCGGCACCCGCCATTGGATCAGCGGCGTCAGCTATTGAAGCCGGTTTCACGTCTGGAATCATTGACGGCGGTTCGGATTCGGATGCGTTCTCTTTCGCTTCCAACGCGCGGTTCATCTTGGCTTCGCGGATTGCCGATTCGGATTCCGGTTTGCCTGTTGGCGTCGGAATGATTTCAACCCTGTTATCGTCTGGGTTGTCGGCGTCGGTGTCGGCGGCTAACTGGGACACCAAGTTCAAGCGAACAGCAACCTTGCTGGCTTTCACGGTGGTCGACCTGGCTAGCAAGGGTGTTGCAATCTCGTTTGTTTTGGAATCCAAGTCTGACGGTTCAGAACTTAAAGCCCCAGAATTTAGCAATCCAGTGCCGGGCATTTTTACCGAATACTGTTCATCATCGGGTTCCCACACGGGCAGCGAATCCGCAGGAACGCAGCCGGTCATGCAGCTGGACAAAACGAACACCGCCGCAGCGATCGCAACCCAACCCAGGGTCGTGAACGCAGAAATTGCCACCAACGTTAGGTTCCGCTTCACGACAGTTGCGGTTGTTTCAGGAGTGGGCAGGCTTTCTAAGCTCATCAAAAAATTACCGCTAGCATTTTCTTGTTTGGACAACACCGCATCAGAAAACCCAGCCGGCTGCCGTCCTTCTCAACCCCAAGTCGAGACGTCTAGCGCGGCGGGATGGCGAAAGTCAGCACAATCCCCATTTTCGATACTAAAGGGTTATCGGACTCAATCCACACCTTTCCGTAGTCATCCTTGTTTTTACCGAGCCGTTCGATGGGATCTTTTCCCGGAATCAGCTTCAACGTCAGGGGGTACAGTACCATCGACCCCCGACTCTTGGGTTCGCCAAGCGTTGCCTGGACGACCCCGTCGGGTGCAGTTTTCCCAACCCGCAAGGTCGTATTGTCGCGTTCTTTTCCTTTCAGCACAACAAACGTTTTTGCCGTAAGCGAACCAGATCGTGAAATTTTTCCAAACTCGTATCGATAACCGCCTCCTGGGCTGCCCTTCAACTTGCTGCTTTCAATCATGCTGATTGATCCGACAATCCGCCCGCGAGTTGGGATTGCTAGAGTCATCTGATCCGAGGGCTCGGTCGGATCATCGGCTTTGGTTTCGGTGTTTGCTTCTTCGCTGTCCTCGCGATCGATCCAAGCAAACGGTAGCAGCAGGTTTTGCGAGATAGCGCCCTGCCGCAACCCTGGGGCAACCTTCACCTTGACTCGGAAACCCTCGATAGCAGTCTCACGCGTGTCCTTGAATTCAGATTCAGGAATCGGTTGGACGTCAAACTCAGCAAGTTTGGTCAGCTTATCGTTGCTGAAACTTAGGGCACCTGTTTCAATCTTTTTGTCGGTGTAATTGTAGATCTCGCCAACGATTTCAAAGAATTCGCCGGTCGCGACCTCGTTGAACGTCCACACGTCCGGCACATATTCAAAATCACCGACGACCTTTCCGGTGATTTGAAGTGTGACGGCGGGATGATTGGGGTCGGTGGTGATCAACTGCGCCGATTGCGTGAATTCTCGAACGCCCTGCTTCACGGTCCACGACAACTTCACATCGGTTTCTTCACCAGGCTGCAGCGACGATTTGTTCAGATCGCCGACGGTGCATTTGCAAGTCGATGCACCGATCCGCAGGTTCAGTTCTTTCTGGCCTACATTTTTGACCTTAAAAAGATGCTCGCCCTCGGAACCGGGAGCCATCACGCCAAAATCGTACCGCGGTTCACCGATCAGTTGAACGCTTCCGTACAAGCCTGGACCCTCGGATTTGAACGTGACGTGTTCGGTCACGTTGTCAACGTTGACTTCGCCGGCGAGGTCAAATGGCCCAAATTTGGCTTCGCGATAGCCAAATCGACTGTGGTTCAAAGCCCACGCACCCGCTGCACCCAAGACGGCCGCAAACACAACACAAATCAGAAAACGCATGTTCGAAACGGGACTGCAAAAAAAGGACAAGAAAACAGACTGCGGTACCGTACGCAAAGAATGCCCGACGGGTTCAGGCATCCAATGTAGCCGAGTT
>CAYVAN010000298.1:0-4305 GCA_964449225.1 uncultured Rhodopirellula sp. | reverse complement strand
GAGTTCCCATCGGTCAATCGCGTCATCGCGGGAATAGGAAGATATCTTTTGATCAGCGTTCCGCCTGTTACTTAGATCACTTTTCCGCTGATCATTGCGAGCAGATTGATTGCGAGCAACAAACTCATCGTAATTTGCGGGTGCAGACAACGCGTCAAATGACTTTGCCGCTTGGATTGAATCGACAGACTTGATCGTTCAAGCCCCATTGCTGTTGGTGAATTCCTAGCGGTTGCCCTCCGCCGCCCGGCTTCTGTCCCCCGCTGTAGGTTTACTGACGAGCATGCGAAAAAACAACCTATCGTTTCATGGAACGGGCATTCGGGGTTTTGCCAAGAATTAAGCGGTGATTGATCAATTTTCTAGTGGACAAATTGGACTTTTGCAGAGTTGAGTATTCGGAGTGCATCGAATTTTGGTCCACAACGCTGGCTTGATAACCGGAAAAGGCGATCCAAGTCGGAACTTTGCCATCAAAGCCATCGTCCTAAGTTCCATTTGTCGCATTTTTTTCCCGAATCACGCGTTCGCTTTGAAATTTTGCGGCTGCGAAGTACCCTCTATCCTGGCGATAATCCCCCATTTTCCAATGGGTTTCCACGCCAGTTTGTTATCTCATTACCTATCTTCATTGAATTGTCGTCCTTATGGCGTTTTTCCGACTCAGTAATAAGTCTGATCGTTCTTCTAAGATTCACAGTCTCAAAGAATCAGCATCGCGAGCAATTCGAGGCAAACTGGACCAGAACCCCCGCTCAGGTGATGTCGGCAAGGTTCTGATGAATCGCCGCAGCGGAATGGAGACTCTTGAAAAACGAGAGCTGTTGGCCGCTGAGATTGTGGCAACGATGGAAGCATCCCAGGCAAATACTGGTCCCCTGACGGCAGCGTCGCTTTCTAGTTTGAACGTGGCGAGTTCCAGCGGAACGGTGGCGGTAGATCAGCTTCACCAGAGTGGCCAGCTTCACGACCACAATCATGATTTGTTCCACGACCACCATCATCACCATGGGGTGGATATACACCAGCACGATCATCCGGCTTTTCAATTCCAGATCCAAGATCCAGCGGATTTGGAAGAGGACATCAGCGATGACTATGACCTCAAAGCACTAGAAGAATATCTGATCAACGCCAGCGAGAGGGCGAGAGACGTGGGCATCCTGCCGCATCCCGTCTTTGCGCCCGATACGCCGCAAGCTGTGGTCGATCTGTGGGAGTACTACGTACACCTGAGCGAGGATCGTTTTTTAGGCGTTGAGCATAACCATAGCCATGGACATAGCCATGGAAATTCGACGTTCTCTTCAAACCAGAGTCCGGATCAGCGGGATAACACAGGACACTATCACTATTTTCCTGAAGGCCAAGGTCACAACCATGACCATGATCACGGCCAAGATTACGAAAGCGGGCACTATCACTTCTATCGCTCGACAGCAGACGGTCAGGGGCATGACCATGGCCAGGATTACGAAGTCGGACATTACCACTACTACCCTGATGTCCAGGATCACGGTCACAGCCAAAACCACAATCACAGCCAAGACCTCGGGCACTTCCACTACTTTGCAGACGACGGTGCCCACTATGTTTCAAGCACCGAGAATGCAGGGGATGATCCCACTTGCAATTGCCAAGGACCGTGTCAATGTGCCGCGCAAATCGTCAGTGGTTCCATCGGCATGGATGCTACGCTTATCCAAAATCAGAGCAGCAATCTGGCAAACTATCAGGACGCAGGCGATGACCCGACTTGCAACTGCCAAGGTCCATGCCAGTGTGCGGCACAGTTCAGCAATGCTTCCAATTCTTCGGCAGCAATTCAGGCGCAGCAGGATAACGGCGTTGCGACGAGCGACCAATCGATTTCTGTCGGAGACGACATATTAGAGTCTCTCTTTTCGCCCGACCCCTCCGGCTTGGGCGACGGTAGTCTTCCGCTTCTCTCGGGCAATCCACCTTTACGTTGGCAAACGTCGGCAATAGGTCCAGCTGCACCAAACATCGGTGACCCGATCACGGTGACCTGGAGCATTGTTCCAGACGGAACCCCTGTCGTCGATATCTTTAACAACGAGACTGTCGTCGCCCAAAGCAATCTGATTGCCTTCTTAGATGGGATCTATGGTGGCCAGAATGTCGACATTGTTTCGGAGAAGCCTTGGTTCAATATCATCGAGCGTGGTTATGACTTATGGAGCGCCGCGACCGGAGTCACCTTCGTTTATGAACCCGCTGACGACGGGGCGCCAGCAGCCGCAGCCGCCAGTATCGGCATCGAGGGTGTGCGTGGCGACATGCGGATTAACGGACGGGCGTTTCCGCCGGAGGCGAATGCCTTGGCAACCAACTTCCTTCCTGCCAATGGAGGTCGAAGCGGTACCGACGGTGACATGAATATCAACACCGGTTCAACCTTTCTTGCTGATGTCGCAGATGCACCCAATGGACCCAATGTCGCGTTGGTGAACTTAATCGGGCACGAAGCGGGACACGGCCTAGGTTTCAGTCACACGCTTCCGCAGGATCAAACAAAGTTATTAGAGCCACAACTCTCCACCGCCTTTGTTGGGCCGCAAGAAGACGATTTGTATTTCGCGCACACGCTCTATGGAGACAGAGCGGAGCCCAACGACACGTCAGCGACAGCGACGGCGCTGGGATTAGTGCAGCAGGAATCCATCGATCAAATCGGGTTTTCGATCGATAATCCCGACGACGTGGACTTATTCTCCTTCGAGATCAGCAGTCCAACCGTTATCTCGGCAAGAGTTGATCCCACTGGCTCACAATATCAGATTGGCGCAGAGCAGGGCCCCAATGACCCTGCGCCACCGCCATTGGAATTGGTCAACCGTGCTGAGGAAGGTGACCTAGGAATTCGAGTCTTGGATTCTGATGGCAATGTGCTTCAGGTCATCAACAACACCAGTTTTGGATCACCCGAAAGCTTATCAGAAGTTACCCTGTCCACCGCGGGAACCTACTTCGTCGAAGTGTTTGGCAGTGGCGACACCCAGCTTTATGATCTGTCGATCCAAGTCGGTCGTCCCTTTGGATTTGATCCACGGTCGAGCGATCTTCGCCTGCTTGGGGTAAATCCAAGCTCCGAAGATCTATTTTCAGTCGATGACCTAAACGTTCTTGAAACAGCTCCTTCGGAACTGACGTTTCGGTTCGCTTCGGATACACCGATCGATGAGTCGACGCTGGCCGATGGAATTCGATTCACCAGCGCCGGCGATGACCAAGTACGTGGGACCGAAGATGATGTAGTCATCACGCCGGGTTGGATTGGTTTTGGCCAAAATGATCAAACGGTGATCGCAAGATTCGCCGAGCCGCTGGTGGACAGCCGCTACCGAATTGAAGTATTTGGGCAGGACATTGAATCCGAAGGGGTAAGTGCGCTTCGCGAGATCGACGGCGGACTACTGATTCCTCGTGTCGATGGCACCGACCGAGACATCGTGGACTTTGAATTGGAACTTGGTGCGCGTGTGTTGTCGGTTGTTCCACAACCGGTGACTCGTGACGCCAACGGTGTTCTCAGTCCACAACGAGATGTGGTCCATGTTTTCTTTGACGATAACGATCTCTTCGCCAGTTTTGATCCCGCGAATCCCGGTACCGATTCCTTGCTGACACCGAGCTTCTATCAGCTCATTCGCACCGAAGATTCAATCGAAAACACCGACGATCAACGCCATATTCCCGTGAGCGTACGCGCCGTTGAATTTGAGACCCAGTCGGTTCCCAGCCAACTTGACAGCAGCCAAACGGTTGACGTTCAAGTCCGGGTCAATCGTGTCGAATTGACCTTTGCCCAAGATATAGCAGAACTGTCGGGCGAAGGTGCGTTTCGATTGAAGATCGGAAGCAGTTCACCGGTTACCGTCGCGGGCGATAACTCTGAAATCTCGCTGCAAATCGAAGCCAGCGATATTGGCGAACTAGCCTCTACCGCGACAACCTTGAGCCTTGAACCTGGATCAACCGTGATTGCGGCCGGTGTGATTCAAAGCGCGGGTTCACCGTTCGATTTCCCCGGTGCAAATCCATTGGAACCGGGGCATCGCAATATCCTTGAACAAACTCATTTCCTGCCACCTGCTGGCCCGGACACGACACCGAATCTAACGACGCGATATTTCAACTTCGCCGAAGATGGTCCATTCTTGATCAACAACGGGGTTGAATTTTTCACGACGATCAATGAGGAGCAAAAAGAGCGTGTGCGTGAGGCGTACGCGCTATGGGCAAGGCACACTGGGATTCAGTTTATCGAAACCGACACGCAGG
>CAYVAN010000297.1:0-4354 GCA_964449225.1 uncultured Rhodopirellula sp. | reverse complement strand
CTGCCACGGTATCCTGAGTTTCGAATCGCGCGGGGCGTTGCCCACGCGGTTTAACGAGTCGCACTGGCGCTACCGGGCCAACATACGAAAAAAGCCACCCGTGACTCTCACAGGTGACTTTTCGAATGATTCAACGAATGAATGGCCTAGCTAGCGGTTTTGACCAACTTGACCAGACGGCTCTTGGTGCGAGCGGCGGCGTTCTTGTGCAGAATATTTTTGCCAGCGGCTTGATCAATTCGCTTCTGAGCCAAACGCAGCTCGGATTGTGCCTTTTCTGCGTCCCCCGCTTGCACTGCTTCGCGTACCTTGCGAATTTGGCTGCGGAGAGCACTTTTGCGAGATTTGTTCAGGAGGCGGAGTTTTTCGTTTTGACGAAGTCGTTTCTTCGCACTTGCTGTATTTGGCATAGTTTTATTGGGCCAGGTTCTTATTTTTTGGTGGGGGCCACGGCTTGGATTTTTGAGCCGCGTAGTATGGCGACCTGCACCGTTGCTGTCCAGAGTCTATTTTAGGAACCTTGATGGGTACAGGACGAGTCTTTCTGATTGGCGCGGGCCCCGGCGATCCGGGTCTTTTAACGCTGCGCGGAGCAGATCGGCTTGGAAAAGCCGATGTGGTGCTCTACGACGGTCTTTCTAACGTTGATTTATTGGGGCATGCACCCAATGCAGAGCATATTTCTGTTGGAAAACACGGGCAAAGCCGTATTTGGAAGCAGCCAGAGATCATCGCCGAAATGTTGGCCCACGCTGCGGCAGGGAAAACGGTCGCCCGACTAAAGGGGGGGGATCCAGCGGTTTTTGCTAGGACTTCGGAGGAAGTGGACGCACTTCGTGAAGCGGAAATCGATTTTGAAATTGTTCCCGGAATTACGGCCGCCCTGGCTGCTGGGTCGTTCGCCGGAATTCCCATCACTCATCGTCGGCTCGCCTCCGCAGTCGCCCTGGTCACCGGTCACGAAGAACCCGGCAAAGCGCAATCAGCACTCGATTGGCATGCGCTGGCGAAATTCCCCGGCACCCTGGTCGTGTACATGGGCGTCACCACGGCCGAGGCATGGACAAAGTCGTTAATCCAAGCCGGGAAAGATCCCGCGACTTCCACAGCCATTATCCGCCGCTGCAGCTTGCCCGATCAACAAGCCATTCACTGTAGGCTTGATGAAGTCGCCGAGCACCTAACGCCTGCATCCAAATTTCGTCCGCCGGTAATCACCATCATCGGGCCGGTTACTGAACTGGCCCAGTCGATGGACTGGGTCACCCGCCGACCGCTCCATGGACAGACCGTCCTGGTCACTCGTCCAATCGATAAAGCTGAATCATTGGCTGGCCCGCTAAGCGACCTGGGCGCACATGTTTTGATTCAACCAGCAATCGAAACCGGTCCAGTCAACGACAATACCGATTTAAAAGACGTGACCAACGGCTTCGCTAACTTTGATGCGATTCTCTTTTGCAGCGAAAATGGAGTTCGCTATTTCATGGAGCATTTCTTGCAGCAGGCCAACGCGGACCTGCGCAGCTTTGCCGGCAAAATGATCGGATGCGTTGGATCCAAGACCGCTGACAAGTTGATGCAAGAATACCACTTGCGAGCCGATGTTGTCCCCGACGACTTTAGCGCCGAATCCTTGGCTCGTAGCATCGCGAACAAGCTGGACGGAAAACGAGTGCTGATTGTCCGAGCCAGTCGCGGTGCCGACACCCTGCCAAAGCGTCTTTCCCAAACTGGTGCGTTGGTTCATGAAGTAATCGCCTATGACAACAGCGATGTCGAAAAAGCGGACCCGTCGATCATCCAATTAATGCAAAACGAACAAATCGACTGGACCACAATCACTAGCTCCGCGTCCGCTGAAAGTTTGTCTCGCATGTTTGGCGATGCGTTGACCAAGACAAAAATTGCCAGCCTATCACCGATCACGTCAAAAGCGATTCAAGGGCTCAACCTCCAAGTCTCCGCCGAAGCGAATCCCTACACCATCGATTCTCTTATTCAACAGATTCTAAAGTCATGATTCCAAAGTCCTATCAAAAGATGCACGAGTCGTATCCCGATTTGATGCAGGCTTATGAAGCGTTTGGCAAAGCCGCTAAAGAGGCCGGTCCACTTTCAGCTCGTGAAGTCGCCCTCGTGAAGCTGGCAGTTTCCATCGGCGCTGCATTAGAAGGCGCGGCGCATTCGCATTGCCGCAAGGCGATCGAAGCCGGATGCACGGCCGAGGATCTACGGCATGTCGCCGTCGTGTCCGCACCCACGATTGGATTCCCAACCATGATGCGCGCTCGCAGTTGGGTTGAAGACGTGGTTGGCGACCCAACTAAATCGTGAATCAGTCTGCGAACATCCTGGGTGTTGTCCTGTGCGGTGGAAAATCGAAGCGAATGGGTCAAGACAAAGCCGCCCTGCCCTACCCTACCCCGGTAGAAAACAGTTCATCGAAGAATCCAGTTGTTGATGCGACCTTTTTCTCTGCTGCAACCGCTCGTTTGTCCAAACTATTACTGCCGGTTGCGATTAGCGGCGATTGCTCTGTCGATCATTCGTTTGACTTGATCCAAGACCAAATTGCCAACAAAGGCCCGATGCAGGGTGTGCTGACGTCACTTGAGTTCGCGAAAGCAAGCGGCTTCCAAGCGTGCTTATTCACGCCCATCGATGTTCCCTTCCTAACCGACGGAGACATTTCCTTGTTGATCGAAACTTGGAACCAAAAGCCAATGTTGACGGTCGCGTTTTCAGACCGAATCGAGCCTCTCATTGCGATCTACCCCACATCATTGATCGAAGAGCTGCGAAACTGTCTCGCTAACGATCAACTCAGTCTGATGAGATGGATCAAAGACACTTCAATGCAGAAAGTCGCCATTCCATCGACTTCCTGCCGCAACATCAATCGTCCTGCGGATCTCGTTTGATTGTGGCCGAACGTTCCGCGGTCGGCGCTGGCTGACCGAACACTGCTGCGACCGCGGACCGTTCTCCCACAATTGGACAAAACAAAGCTACCAGCATGAAAACCAATTCGTTTGCCTTTGACCATCCCGACGACGCACTACGTGCTCTAGCAGATCGGTTGGCGATCCAGCCTATCGACCCCGCAGCAACTGATTGCATCGGCCGAGTGCTAGCCCAATCCATCAATGCCGACCGCAATTCGCCGGCGGCCGATGTATCCGCGATGGATGGCTACGCGATTCGAATGTCAGACCTAGACGTCGAAGGCACGATTCAGGTCGTCGGTGAATCCGCGTGTGGACAGCCACCACCGGCGATGCCAGCCCAGGGTGTATTGCGAATCTTTACAGGCGCGATCGTGCCCGATGGCTGCGAAGCCGTGATTAAACGAGAAGACACCATCGAGTTAGACGGTTCGATTGAGATACGACACGAATGCAAGGTGCTGACTTCAGGTGCTAACATTCGCCGGTCGGGTGAAAACTTGGCTGCTGGCGAATCGGTCTTTGACGCCGGAGTTTTGATCTCGGCGGTTGCTCAGGCAGCGCTCGTCAACTTTGGTCAGTTCTCACCGTCCATTTTCAAACCTGTCAACGTTTCGGTACTGACGACCGGTGACGAAGTCATCTCAAACAATGAATCACCCAAACCATGGCAATTGCGTAACAGCAACATGCATTCGCTAGTTGCAATGTTAGGAAGAAAGCCGTGGATCCAAACTCAGACGCCCCAGCATTGCGGTGACAACCGACGAAAGCTGACAACTGCTTTCCTACGATCGCTGGACAATAGCGACGCGGTGATCCTGACCGGCGGGGTTTCGATGGGCGACTACGACTTCGTTCCTGATGTGATTGCCGAACTCGGCGGCGAGATCGTGTTTCATCGATTGCCAATTCGCCCCGGTAAACCAATCCTTGGTGCGACGACGAACGACGGTAAATTGATCGTTGGCTTACCCGGAAATCCTGTCAGCGCGATCGTGAACGCTCGTCGAATGGTGTTGCCGCTGCTTGCTAAGATGAGCGGCCAAACAAACTGGCTTGCCTCGCAGCCCAAAATTTGTGTCGACGGACTCAAATCAAAATTGTTGCCGCTGCATCAAATGATCTTGGTGAAAATCAACGAAGCGGGTCATGGCGTCGTTGTTCCCTCAAAAGGTTCGGGTGACCTCGTCGCATTGGCCCACAGCGACGGCTTCGTCCAGATCCCACCCAATACGTCCGAGCAAGAACCTCGCCCGTTCTACGCTTGGTAGAACAGGGCAAATCAGTTTTTCACGCTGGAGACCGTAGCGCCGTAGCGGAGCTCGCGCAGAGCTTCGGCGATTGCAGAGAAACCGAACGCCTACGCGGCGATCGCTACTTACTGACGATCCCCCAGCTTGAAA
>CAYVAN010000296.1:0-4367 GCA_964449225.1 uncultured Rhodopirellula sp. | reverse complement strand
ATCGCTACCCACTGACGACACCCCAAAAGCGAAAAACTGATCGAACCTTGAACCTGCAACCAGTGCTAATCACTTTTTCATTTTGGAGCGTTCGTCATTGTCGCTCGGCTCTCCGAGCCGAAAGCGCTACCAACAGGCAGCGCACCCAGACGGCTCCGCTAACGGCTCGGAGAGCCGAGCGACATTGTTCTGGCGTATCGGCTGTCAGCCTTGCAAGTTGCCTCCATTACGACTATCTTCACCGGAGGCTTTGAGGGCCGAACCTGCGTTTACGAGGCTTTGCCAAAGCCGGAGACACGCCAAGCCGCGAACCTGTCGCGATCTGTGCCGCTGTGTCGTCATTTAAACGAACTTCTTCTGCTATCCCTGGCAAGAATGTACAAGCGTCCGTGCTTGGTTTTTGCTACGCTCCGCACCGGGTCCAGGCAACGCGTCATTCTTAACGCGACCTATACCCTGTCATGGCCAGATTTGATGACCACACCTGAATCCAACGAACCGCCGATAACCGACGATAACCAGCGAGATTCGCAGGAGTCAAAATCGCATCGTCCGTCAATCCGCGAATGTCGAGATTCTGAACGAAGCACCAAACAACCGCTCGAGGCGTGCTTAGTTGAAATCGACCGCTTGGTCGAACGCGATCTTCGCGACCTTTCATCGCTGGATGATTTGCACAACTTTTACCGCTCGATGCTCCGAAGTTTGCGGAAAGTCACGGGCGCTCGTATCGCACGGTTCGAGAAACCGGCCAGTGCGGATAGTGACCGCATGGTCGACCTTCGAGTCGGCGACGATCGAACGACCGATCACGGCGTCGACTATCCGTTGTCTCCCACTGGACAAGATGACGCCGTCGTTTCGCTGCATTATGGTGAAGATCAGCTGGGCGACTTGCCGCAAACGGCGGCGTTCATTCGTCCTTTTGTTCAGCAGATTCGATTGGCCGAACGGATTGTGTCGTTGGCTTCTGAGGAAATTCAGAAAGCGACTGACAAATGGAAAGAACTCACCGCGAATCAACGAGTCTATGAACTTGCACGGGCCAATGAAGTTTTAGTTGACGCGTTGCAGCGGATTGTTCGCGAGATTGACGTTCAGCCAACAATCGATCGTACGATGCGACAGATTTCGCAACAGTTTGATGCTCGGTTGGTCGAATACTGGCGTTACGATTTCCGGACCGGCCAAGTCCGCCCCCGCCGCGTTTATTGCGACGACCGCGTGATCGAAGCCGAAGCATTGGGGCATCCCGCCGCCCAAGGCATTCCGGTTCCGGCGACACTTGCGGAAGCCGCCGACCACCCGCGTCGTCGTTTTCGCGCTTATGTTTCAAACTTGGCCGAACAGGGTGACGTTTCGGACAAAGTGATCAACTACTACCGGGACGGTTTCGGCTGCGAGGACTTTGTGCATTTGCCCGTTGCCGCTGATGGCAAGCTGGTCGCTGCGTTTATTTCAGTGTTTCCCGCCGGCCATCAGTACCAACGCACCAGTGTTGAAATCGCCCACGCGTTGGTCAATCAATGTGCTTTAGCGATCCACATCAAACGGATCGCGGGCGAATCGGTGAAGTTAGCGGTCGCTCAACAAAACGACCGAACGCGACTCAAACGAATCACCGAGATGAACATGGAACGCGGCATCCTAAGTCGCACCGCGCAGCAACTTTCAAGCGACGAACCGATCGAGCCGTTCTTTCATTCATTGTTATCCGAAGCGGTGGAATACCTGGGGGCGGACGCGGCGATGCTGTATCTGCATGATCGCGACCAGGATCTCCACCAGTGGGTGGTTGAATTCGATACCAAAGATGAATCTGTATCACCCGAATCAAGTCGTCCGCCCCGTCAAACCGCGGCATCCATTTGCCCCGCTTGGCAGCACGTTCTTGAAACACGATCGCCAGTTCGTTCGTCGTTTGCAGAAGTAGACAAAGAACGGTTTGCACAGTTCGTCGAGCATCACGAAAATCGAGGCCACCGATCCTTCGCCGCCGCGCCGTTGCTCTCTGGTAACAACGTGATGGGCAACTTACTAATCTGCAGCACGCAAACGTCGGCCGCCACCGCTTCGCAACTCGGGTTCCTGCAAACGCTAGCCCAACAAGCGATGGTTGCTCTTCGGATGAACGACTTGGTGGACGAAGCACGTCAATCAGCGATCTCAAAAGAACGCAACTTGATGGCCCGCGAAATCCATGACACACTCGCGCAAAACTTCGTCGGTGTGCTGATGCAAATGGAGGCTGCCGAGGAAGCCAAAACGCTTGCGCCGGATCAGGTTGCCGCGTTTCATGATCGAGTACGTTTGCTGGCCAAGGAAGGGATTCTGCAAGCACGCAAAGCAGTCTACACGTTCGGGCAACCCTCCGACGATCGCACGCCCATTGACGAAAGCACCCGTCAAATCCTGCGTCGTTTTTGTGACGGCACTCGGATCGATTACAAAGTCAACACGCACGGCGACGTGGGCCGAATTACTCCAAACCAAAATGCTCAACTTCGCTCGATCCTGGTCGAAGCGATCGTCAACGCGGTCAAACACGGCTCCGCGAAATCGCTGCAAGTCAACTTCGAATGCGAAGGCCAGAAATGGCAAGTGTCGGTCGTCGATGACGGTTGCGGAATGGACGTATCAAAGTACAACGCTAGCGATGATCCTGTTAACGAAAAGGAAAGTAAATCGCTCGCGAACGGTTTGTCAAACATTCGTGCCCGAGTCCAATCCATCGGAGGTGAACTGCACATCGAAAGCTCGCCGGGACTGGGAACAACCATCAAAATTATCGGACCCCAATCATGACCGACTCCAAATCAGACATAACACCGATTCGAATCTTGGCCGCCGACGATCACGAATTGATGCGCGCTGGATTGGTGGCCATCATCAACATGCAACCCGATTTGGAAGTGATCGCCGAAGCGGCCGATGGCGAAGAAGCCGGCAAGTTGTTCGAGGAACATCGTCCCGACATCACGCTGACCGACTTGAAGATGCCAAAGATGGAAGGGTTGGGCCTAATCAAGCACATTCGCGGCATCGATAAACAGGCCAAGATCATCGTATTAACCACCTTCGATGGCGACGAAGATATCTACCGTTCGCTCAAAGCCGGCGCGAAAGGTTACTTGATGAAAGACACCCCTCGCGGCCAACTGATCGACGCAATCCGCGCGGTCCACAAGAATGAACAATTTATCTCGTCCCACATCGCCCAAATTCTGTCTTCATCGCTGGACCGCGAACACTTAACGCCGCGCGAACTTGAAATCCTTGCATTGATCGCCGAAGGGTTCGCGAACAAGCAGATTGGCAGTCGACTGGGCATCACCGAAGGCACCGTTAAGACTCACGTTAACAGCATCATGCAAAAGCTGAGAGTCGGCGGTCGCACCGAAGCCGTCGTATCAGCCGCCCGTCGAGGTTTCATTCGCCTGTAGTCATCACTGCATTTCCTTCTTCGCATTCCTTGTCTTCGCAATCCTTTCTTCAATGCTGGGCGATGCAGAGGTAGGCCAAGACCTGTGGATAGACCGGGGACATAGGTAACACCTGTTCTGGGACATGAGTGACACATTGATGGGGATGCGTGGGCAGGAATGCGCCGTCAGCGCGACTACACCAATGCAATCGCTATGATTGCGCCCTGGCTGCTTAGGTCGACAAAAAGAGCACAGAAACACCGTTTTTTGTTGCTAATGGAGTGTTGGCACAGCAGATGCTTCTACTGAACGATGTTCCCTTCTAATCTTCAATCGAAAGAGAAAACCAATGAACACCATCAAGTACGGAGCACTTGCTCTCGCCGCAATCTTTATGACTATCCCAGAAGCAGAGGCTCAGAGCTTTACTCAGAAAGGGACTCGAACCGGAGCAATCGCAGGAGCCATTGTTGGTGGTTTGGTGGGGGCACGGCGTGACCGACCGGTCGCCGGTGCAGCCATTGGCGGACTGGTTGGCGGTGTCGCGGGCCGTGCAATTGGAAGCGCCCAAGATCGACGCTACTACGGTGGAAACTACGGCAATAGCTACTACCGTGCTGCTCCCGTTCGTGTCCAATCTGGATACTACGGCAACGGTTTTGGGGGATACCAACCCTATCAAAGTCGTTATTCCGCCGCACGACCGATCTACGGCAGCGGTGGTTATGGTCGCGGCTACGGCGGATACTCAAGCTACGGCCGCGCCGGTTGCGGTTGGTAAGCCAACGGCAACATTGCCGACTGCGAAATCACCAGCATCATCATCAGCGAAACAGCGGGAAGTCCAAGCGACTTCCCGTTTTTTTTTGCGCTCAATGGAAACTTATCAGGGAAACTTCTCCATTGATAAAGTCTACAATGCACCCATTGAAAATGGAGTTG
>CAYVAN010000295.1:0-4385 GCA_964449225.1 uncultured Rhodopirellula sp. | reverse complement strand
GTCCCGCCGTGGTCGCAAAGGCCGACAAAATTTTTGAACAAAACGGTTTGCGACGGAGCGGTAAATCGATTCAGTCGACGAAGGTTTCGGACATTTCTCGAGCGATATCGGGGCTAAGTCGTCAAAAGCGTGAACTGAAACTCGTCCAGGAAGATTGGAAGATGGCCGAGGATGCCGTCAAACTAAATCGCAAGCAATCTTTGATGTTGACTCGCCAAAATGGCGAACTCAGTCTGCAACTGGCCCGTGCAACCACGACTGCGATAAACAATCGCTTGGTTGGATTGATCAATGCAAACACCGCGCAGCAACGGTTGTTGAAGGACCAGTTGGAAAAGCTGCGTGAATACGCGACGACCAAACGAAGTGAGTTAAGCAAGGTGGAAGCGAGTTACGCTGAAACCGTTCTGAAAATTCGTGAAGATTTAACGGAGATTGGCGAGGAGATCGTCGGGGCGCTGAACAAGAAAAAGGTAAGGACGGCAATTTCGGTAGCCCACGCAAACTACGGAGTTCCGCTGGAGCAGTCTGCGGGTGTGATTTTGAAGTCGGTTGAGCGACGGCTTGGCAAGATTGAACAGGAAATTTTCAGTGAAGTGATCCCGTTGCGTGTTGAAAATCGATCGATGTACGTCGATGTGGTTGTAGGGGGCAAAACCACGCCAATGGTGCTGGATAGCGGCGCATCGATCGTTAGCTTGCCATCGAAGACCGCCATTGAACTGGGTGTTTTGGTTCCTGAGGATGCCCCCCAACTTCAGCTGATGACGGCAGATGGCCGGTCGATCATGGGGCGACGCGTTACCCTGGCTAACGTGCGAATCGGTAACTTTGAAGCCGAAAACGTTGACGCGGCGGTTCTGTCTGAAACCGCGTCTTCTGCCGAACCTCTGTTGGGGATGAGCTTTCTTGGAAATTTTAAGTTCGAGATCGATTCGGCTTCCAAGACTTTAAAGATGCTCCGCGTTCAAGCTGAATGAACTTCGTGTCGATGAACCGAAGATGCTGTATCGACAAAAGACGTCACGATCGCGACAATCACGCTCGCTCGGGTAGAGCTCCGATCGCCGATGCACCCCTACTCAATAAAGTACTTGCTAGATGCTGGACCAAACTCAAGTTAGCGATTCAACGAAATCATCCAACGGTGTACTTCTTCCCATTTCGGACGAAATCCGACGGCACCTGCTTTACACTTTTGGTCATGACGAAAGTCATGTAAATAATAACTATCGCTATCGCGCTCTTGCCGCGACTGTTCGCGACCGCGTGACGCAGAAGTGGCGTAAGACGAGAGAGATCTTTGAACAATCCGACCAACGCAAAGTTCACTACCTTTCGTTGGAATTCTTGCTTGGGCGGTCGCTCAATAACGCTGTTCAAAACCTGGATCTGGAAACTCCCGTTCGCGACGCTCTGCAAAGCTACGGCGTTGAACTGGAAGAGATCGCTGACCAGGAACTTGACGCGGGTTTGGGCAACGGTGGGCTGGGGCGTTTGGCTGCATGCTTTTTGGACAGCTGTGCTAATTTGCAATTGCCTGTTGTCGGTTACGGCATCCGGTATGAATTTGGCATGTTCCACCAATTGATCGAAAAGGGCCGGCAAGTCGAAGCACCTGACCACTGGCTTCGCGACGGGAACCCTTGGGAAATCGAGCGTCCAGAAGATACCCGGACGATCCGGTTTTACGGTCATACCCAGCGTTCGATTAACGAAAAAGGCGAACAGGTCAGTTCGCTGGTTGATACCCATGACTTGTTGGCCGTTCCGTACGACATGCCGATCCCCGGGTACAAAAACGACACCGTCAATACGTTGCGTCTATGGAAAGCCAGCACGGCGGATGTGTTCAACTTGGCCGAGTTCAATTCGGGCAACTACACCGACGCGGTGGTTCAGATGAACAATGCCGAGCAAATTTCGATGGTGTTGTATCCGAATGATTCGAGCGAAAATGGTAAAGAACTGCGGCTCAAGCAGCAGTATTTCTTGGTCTCGGCAAGTCTTCAGGACATCATTTCAAAATGGGTCGAAAAGAACGGGAACGATTTCACCAAGTTCGGCGAACAGAATTGTTTCCAGCTAAACGATACTCACCCGGCATGCGCAGTTCCTGAACTGATGCGTTTGCTAATGGACGAACACGGGTTGGAATGGGACGAGGCCTGGAAGATCACGACCAGCTGCATGGCGTACACAAACCACACGTTGTTGCCCGAGGCGTTGGAACGTTGGAGCGTTTCGCTGTTCAGTCGTTTGTTGCCGCGGTTGCTGGAAATTATCTACGACATCAACGCAAAGTTCCTAAAGAAAGTCGCCAAGGAATACCCAGGCGACGTCGATGTGCTGCGGCGTGTTTCGTTGGTCGAAGAAGGTGACCAACCGCACATTCGCATGGCTTACTTGTCGATCGTCGGCAGCTTTTCGGTCAACGGTGTCGCTGCGTTGCATACGGAGTTGTTGAAGGCGGGCCTGTTCTTGGACTTCTACAAAATCTGGCCTGAAAAGTTCAACAACAAGACCAACGGCGTAACTCAGCGTCGCTGGTTGTCGCACTGCAACCCTGGCCTTCGCGACTTGCTCAATGAAACGATCGGCGACAAGTGGGAAGGCGACTTGGTCGAAATGGCCAAGCTCGCTCCGCTGGCTGATGACAAGGCGTTCCAAAAGAAGTGGATCGCGGTGAAGCAAACCAACAAGCGTCGGCTCGCCGATCACGTGCTGCAACACACGGGTGTCGAATTCATGGAGGATGCGATTTTTGATGTGCAAGTCAAGCGGATCCATGAATACAAACGTCAGCTGCTGAACGTTTTGCATGTCGTGCATCTGTATGATCGTATTCGCCAAGGCGATACCGAAAACATGACGCCCCGTTGCGTGTTGATCGGCGGCAAGGCGGCTCCTGGATATCACGTCGCGAAATTGATCGTCAAACTGATCAACAATGTTGCTTCGGTCGTCAATAGTGATCCCGCGACCAAGGGACTGCTTCGGTTGGCGTTCTTTCCAAACTACCGCGTTTCGACGATGGAGATCATTTGCCCAGGGACGGAACTGTCCGAGCAGATTTCCACTGCGGGTAAAGAAGCATCAGGCACGGGCAACATGAAGTTCATGATGAATGGTGCATTGACGATTGGCACCTTGGACGGAGCAAACATTGAGATTCGCGAAAAAGCTGGTGCGGATAACTTCTTCCTATTCGGTTTAGACGCTGCCGCTGTCGTCGACATTCGCAAGGCTTATGATCCCAATGCGATTATCGCGGGCGATGATGAAATACGCCGCGTGATGGAATTGATCGAGGGCGGAACGTTTAACGAGAACGAACCGGGGATCTTCGATCTGCTGACGTCGGGACTGCGAAACCCTCATGACCAATGGGTTACGATTGCCGACCTGCGCAGCTATATCGATGCCCAACAAGAGGCCGCGGAATGTTATCGCGATACGGAGCGTTGGAATCGGATGAGTATTTTGAACTCGGCCCATAGCGGATGGTTTTCCAGCGATCGCACCATCGGTCAGTACGCCGACGATATCTGGAGCGCCAAACCGCTCCAAGGTGCGTGATGTCGGGCTTACTCCAGCGACGTTCCAGCGGTGTTTTGTGTCATGTCACTTCGCTTTCTAGCGAACACGGCATTGGCGATCTTGGCCCCGCGTCTCGGCGATTTGTTGATTTCCTGGTTGATGCCGGGCAAACAATTTGGCAGATGTTGCCACTGTGCCCGCCAGCCCGGAATGATTCGCCGTACAGTTGCTATTCGGCGATGGCAGGCAATCCGGTCATGATCAGCCCGGATCGATTGGTTTCCGATCAACTGATTTCTGCGGATGCATTGGCTGGTTTTACCGCCTCCGTTTCATCGAATGATGGCCCGAATTTAGTCGACTTTTCAGGTGTGAAGCGTGCCAAGGCGTCGTTGCTGAAAAAAGCCCACGAACAATTTTTGCAGTCGCCACCCGAAGGGCTTTTGGATCGCTTTGAATCGTTCAAGGCCTCCGCTGCCCATTGGCTTGATGACTTTGCTCGCTACGACGCGTTGATGCGTAAGTATGACCAAATCGATTGGTCCTACTGGCCAAAGGAAGTCGCGCTGCGTGACGTAGCGGCGATGAATCGTATCGATGAAGAACTGGCAGAACAAATTGAGCACGCCAAGTTTGTACAATTCATTTTCGATCATCAGTGGACGTCATTGCGAAAGTACGCCAATGGTCGCGGTGTATTACTTTGTGGCGATATGCCAATTTTTGTTGCGCACGAAAGTTCGGATGTTTGGGCCAACCAATCACTGTTTTCGCTGGGCCCTGATGGACGTCCGACTTTGGTGGCAGGCGTACCGCCGGATTACTTCAGCGAAACAGGACAGTTG
>CAYVAN010000294.1:0-4394 GCA_964449225.1 uncultured Rhodopirellula sp. | reverse complement strand
TCCATTGTTCGTCCAAAACGTCCAGCCGCAGGGCAACCTCAACACGTGATGTCTTCGCGTTCCATTGAACTTCCGAGATCGTTTCGTGAACTGGATGCATGAACAGGCAATGCAGAAGTAAGCCCGCGAGCGATAGAGAAGGCATAGCAAATCCAAGCAAAGTAAAACAAAACATGAAAACGGAATAAAAGAGATACGGTCGTCGTCGGCGTCCTTCTGTTATCATTATTCTGTAACTCTGCGATGCCGCTAGACCATCAGCGATGCAGTCTGTCACGATTGGCTTTTCCAACGTTAGAATGCTTGACCGCTGCGATAAGCGATCGGTCCCGACTGGCCGAGCTTAGCGTTAATTTCTCAACAATCCTCGTTGATCCACCTTGCAAAGTAACCTCCCCAAAATTGCGATCAGCGTCGGCGATGTCTCCGGTGTCGGTCCCGAGCTGGCGATGAAGTGTGTCGCCACGCAATCAGTAACCGATCGGTGTCAGCCGATTCTTTACGGTCCCCAGGATTGTTTGAACCAGATCGCCACCAGCATTGGAACTGCGTCGCCCGGCAATGTAAAAGATGTTGGTAGCGTTAGCCGCGTGGTTCCCGGGACGTTCACGGCGGAAACCGGGCAGGCTTCGTTTGATGCGTTCGACATGGCCATCGCCGATGCGATCAGCGGAAGGGTTGCGGCAGTGGTGACCGGGCCGATCCAGAAAGAAGCGTGGAATTTGGCCGGTGTATCCTTCCCCGGTCATACCGAAGTCTTGGCGGACCGAACCGGCACCGATGATTTTTGCATGATGCTGACGAGTAAAGAAATGTCATGTGTCCTTACAACGATCCACATCCCACTTGCCGACGTTCCATCGCAGCTATCCCAAGCCAAGATCGAACGAGCGATACGACTAGCCGATCAAGCGATGTCACGACGTCTTCAATCCAAAGGTGAAGTTCGACCAGCAAGAATCGTGGTTTGCGGTTTGAATCCGCATGCCGGAGAAAATGGTCTGTTTTCACATGGCGAAGAATCACAGATCATCACCCCAGCGATCCAGGAATGCAACAATGCCGGGATCAATGTCCTAGGCCCCGTTCCACCAGACACCGCATTCACGCCAAGGATGCGAAGCACCACCGATGCCTACGTGTGCATGTATCACGACCAAGGGCTTATCCCAATCAAGGCGTTATCGTTCGATGACGCTGTGAATGTGACGTTGGGTTTGCCGATCGTTCGCACCAGTGTTGATCACGGCACCGCGTTGGATCTGGCGTGGAAGGGGACTGCGAATGATCAAAGCATGCTCGCTGCGATCCAGATGGCGATTGATCTGGCGGCTGTTCGAGCCGTCTGATGAACCTACGCCAATCTGAAAGATCAGAACCTGAAAATGGTGTTGCATGTTGGTTGATACCGTGGTGCCTGTTGGTGGCCTTGATGTTTGTCTACGCGGGCGACGTTCCGCCAATGGTCAACGAAGCACACTACTTGGTAAAAGCAAAGAACTTTTGGCAACCTGATTGGTGCGACGCAGACTTGTTTGCCTCGTCCGGCAAAGCCCACGTGTTCTTTTATTGGATCCTTGGGTGGCCGACAAAGTACGTCTCGCTTGAAACCACTGCGTGGATTGGCAGGAGTATCGGTTGGGCGATCTTAGCAGCGGGGTTGGTCCGGTTGAGTCGCGTGTGTAGCCAAATGCGTTACGCGTCCATCGCGATTGCAGCGATTTGGATTGCGGGCGTTGAGTATGGAAACTTGGCGGGCGAATGGGTCGTTGGCGGAATCGAAGGCAAGGTGCCAGCGTACGGTTTTGTGTTAGCGGCGATCGCTGAATTGGCTCGTCGAAACTGGAATCGCGTTTGGGTTTTGCTTGGTATCGCGTCTGCGTTTCATGTTCTGACCGGAGGCTGGTCGGTGATCGCGGCTATGTTTGCTTGGACGATCACGGAGGCTTGGAAACCAGGGCGATGTCCACTGTTGACACGCTGGTTGTTGCTGGGCGGAATCATCTCGCTGGCAGGCGTTCTTCCCGCTGCTCAGTTGATGATGGGAACCAGCCCGGCCGACGCGTCCCAAGCAGCCAAAATCTATTCGCTGTTTCGAATTCGTCACCACCTTTTACCCAGCGATTTTTTAACTTGGTGGTACATTCGCCACGGGATCGTCATCGCGATTCTCATTAGTTTTGCTGGACGTCGTCATTCGAATCGTCGCTCCGCGTCCCGGCTCGACCGCGTTGATTCCCAACGCTTTGATTCCGTGAAATCAAGCGACATTCATTGCTCCGATGATGTTGAGTATCACGTCTTGGTATTTGTCGTCGGGGCCGGTTTGATTGCAGTGAGCGGATTGTTGATTGGAACGATGGTTTCCAATTCTCCTGACTTCGCTGCAAAATTGCTGCGGTACTATTGGTTTCGTTTGTCCGACGCAGTGATACCGCTTGGCATGGCGATCGTGGTTGTCCGCACGCTCAGCGACGAAAACAGACGCTGGCGGACTGCCGCAAAGATCCTGGTACTGCTGGCGTTCTTGTTGGTTGGTTACTCCAGTATCGATCGCATGATGCAGGGAGTCCCTCCGTCGGTCAACAATCGATTGATGGGCTGGGACATGGAAGCGGATGCGACCTCAAAACGAAAGGTCTTCGAAGACTGGTTGGCTGTTTGCAATTGGGCTGCCTTGTCGACGCCTGATGACGAAGTCTTCTTAACGCCCCGACATCAACAAACGTTTAAGTGGTATTCGGGCCGATCCGAAGTCGTCAATTGGAAAGACGTTCCGCAAGATGCAATCAATCTGATTGAGTGGAAAAAACGCTTCCAAGAAATCTATCCCGATCGCTTGGGTGCGATCCGTGTCACGATCAACTACAAAACGCTTCGTGAATTTCGGAATCGCTATCAGGTGCGATACATGGTTGTCGATCGTCGCGTTGTTGGCGAACACTTACCGCTGTTGCGTGTTTATCCAACGGAGTCAAACGACAATGCAAACTATGCGGTTTACGAAATGCCCAGATAACGCAATCAGAAGGGCAAGATGATTAAATAGATAAGATGCCTCATAGTTTGAACAATGTTTCACAAAGTAATTTGTTGGAAAAAGTTGACTTAGGTCTTGGCAACTTTTAGCCTGAATCGGTTGGACTGATCGTCAAGGCGAACTGCTGTCGCGTTTGGTCCTTGCTTTTCTTACTTTTTTTGAAAGTTAAACATGCCAGCTATTTCCACCCAAACGTCTCGCATCGTTGTGCAAACGGCTTCCGACATCATGCGTCGGAAATTAATCACGCTTAGACCAAGTGATGACTTGTTCTATTCAGTAGCCGATTTGCTACAGGACAATATCTCTGGTGCACCGGTTGTTGACGAAGACGACAACTACCTGGGCGTTCTGAGTGAGAAATGTTGCATTGCTGCGTTAACCGATGCGGTGGAGTTGGCTAGTGAACTGGGATTACATGTCGTCAAAGTCCGCGAGTTCATGAAGCGTGATTTAGTAACAATCAGCGGTAATTTCTGTGTGTTTGACGCGATTGACCACCTGTTGAAAAATCGAATCTCGGGTGCTCCCGTGACGGATTCAGCAGGCAATTTCCGCGGTATCTTTTCAGAAAAAACTGCGATGAAGGTCTTGGCCTCCGCTTTGATGGAAGGCTTTCCCGCGTCGAGTGTAGAATCCTATATGAACCTGGATCGCAATCGGATCATTGATGAAGCGGATCTTCTATTGGATATCGCGCACAAGTTTCAACAAACACCGTACCGTCGATTGCCGGTGCTTCGTGGTGAACAGCTGATTGGACAAGTGAGTCGCCGTGACGTGCTAAAGGCAGAGCTTCGGCTTGCATCGGAGGTCATTTCCAGCTCTGGACAGCGAAACGCTCCGAGTGAACGCATGAAAGCAGTCAGGGAATCTCGGTTGGTCGGTGACGTGATGGATTCAGAGGCGCTAACGGCCAGTCCATCGACCGATTTGCTGGGGATTACTCAGCAATTCTTGAATTCACCTTATCGCAGGCTTCCGATCGTCGAAAATGGGAAGTTGGTCGGTCAGATCAGTCGCCGCGACCTGTTGCAAGCCGCTGCATCTGACATGAGCCCAAGAAAGGAAAGCCGCAGAGCCGAAACGCTGTACCTGAGCGGCAACCATCGATCAGCACCTGAATCGATCTGTTGAGCTTACTGAGCGGTCTGGTCTTGAATTAACCTGTCCCCGCGGTTTCGACCCACATCGTTTACGAAAGACGAACGCCGACGAGGCTGTGATTCGATGCAGCGATACTCGCCAATCGTTTCGGCATCGGCGAATCATCCTGCGGAAGCCGAAAGTCTTTGCGACGATCGCTAAGTTAGACGTCAGAACAGCGACTGGCTTGTTTTGGTCCGTCTTAGCC
>CAYVAN010000293.1:0-4398 GCA_964449225.1 uncultured Rhodopirellula sp. | reverse complement strand
GTTCCGGCCTACGTTACTACCCTGATTCTTGGCGATGCAGGAGAATTGGATGTCGGATTATCGGCGTTACTTCGTTCCTGGGGGCATGGTTTATTTGACGATTGTCACGCACCATCGACGCCCGATCCTAACGACTGACCAGGGCCGTTGCATGCTTCGCGAGGCAATTCAGAGGACTCGTCGTAAGAGACCGTTTGGTTTGTTCGCAACATGCTTGCTGCCGGACCATTGGCACTTGATCATGCAATTGCCCATTGGCGATTCAGATTACTCATTGCGAGTGAAACGCGTGAAAGAAGAATTCACCGTCAATTGGCGTCGCAACGGATTGCCGGAAGCGGAGGTCACAAAAGCTCAGCAAAGAAAAGGTGAACGTGGCGTCTGGCAACCCAAGTTTTGGGAGCACACGATTGTGGATGAGACTGACTTAGAACGCTGCGTAGATTACATTCATTGGAATCCCCGCAAGCATGGCTTGGTATCCAGGATTAAAGACTGGAAATGGTCGTCGTTTCACCGATTCGCAGCAGATGGCCAATACGATCAAGATTGGGGTGGCCAAGAGCCCGTGCGCATTCAAGGCGATGGTCCATGGGGCGAATAGAATCGTAGTTTCGTAGGCCGGAACAAGCGCATCGCAGTTCAGGCAGTTGCACGGTAGGTTCATCGTATTGCCTGAACTGCTTGCCTGAACTGCGCTGCGCTTGTTCCGGCCTACAAGGCTACAAAGTTGACGATCTTAGGATCTCGCGAAAACTTTCTAGCAGCTTGCTTTGGAAACGATAGGGATTCCAGCAGGCGGCGATGGTTCGCTTGGGTTTAGTGCCGGTCAGAGATCGATAGATCCTTGTTTTGCTTTTGTCCAGCTTGCGGGCCATTGCGGGGATCATGGACACCCCGTGGCCAAGTGCGACTAGTTCTTGAACGGTTGTCAGTTGGCTAGTTCGTTCGAGTGCGACGGGTTGGAATGAGCGACCACGGCAGAAACTGACCACGCTATCCGATAAACAATGGGCTTCCCCAAGCAACACAAACGGGAGTGATTCAATGTCGCTGACACGGATTTGTTTTTTTTCTGCAAGCGCGTGATCGGCTGGCATCACGACTAATAATTCCTCCTCGAATAATGTCTCAACTTCCAGGTACTTTTCAGCAATGGGCAGAGCCATGATTGCGACGTCAATTTCACCGTTGGTTAATCGTTTGCTTAGGTGTTTGGTCGTATCCTCCTCCACACCAACATGAGCTGCTGGAAATCGACTTGAAAAATCTCTTAACAGTGACGGCAGTAGATAGGGAGCGATCGTTGGTATCGCACCGACCCGGATTCGACCGGTTTGCCCATCATCGTTAATCTCGGCCTTGGCGTCTTCAAGGATCATTAGGACTTGTTGGGCACGACCGTGCAGCAGGGTTCCTGCATCGGTTAGGGTGACCTGTCGTGTTCCCCGTTCAAGGAGTGGTTGGCCAAAATCCGCTTCAAGCCGGGCAATGGATCGGCTGATTGCGGGTTGCGAGATGCCAACCGAGTCAGCGGCTGCGGTGAAATTCCCAATTCTCGCGACCGCAAGAAAGTTTCGTAGTTGGTCTAGGTCCATGTGCTTGTCAGCGATGTCATGATTGCATTGTCTTTTCTTGAACTATGCACCGAGGTTATCGTGGGGTCAAGGTGTTTTGCACGGGTGTCGTGCTTTTGCGTTTCTAGCACTAGGATGCCCTTGCGGTTCACGTTTGGTTGCTAGTGGTGCGTCAGCAGGAAATATCAGGGTCCGACAAAACCGGAGGGCTTGCGCCCAATACCGCTAATTTATTAGCGGAACGGCGCGAGCCGTCCGGTTTCGATCCTAACTTTTGGCTTTGACGCACCACTAGTTCGTTTCTTCCTCAACCCGAAAACGATCTCGATGGATGTCGGAATCACTTGGTTGTGTTTGCTGTTTTTTGTGATCGCTGCTGTTTACTCCGCTGCGGGGTTCGGTGGTGGTTCAAGCTATTTAGCGATCCTCAGTTTATTGATGGATGATTTTCTTGGCGTGCGAACGCTGGCGTTGCTGTGCAATTTGATTGTTGTCGGCGGCAGCGTTCCGCTTTTTTGGAAGCACGGGTTTTTGCCGCCGCGCCGCGCGGTGCCGCTGGTTGCGGCCAGTGTGCCGGCTGCGTTTATCGCAGCGCAATGGCGTCTTTCCGATTCGATTTTCTTAATCGTTTTAGGTGTAACGCTGATTGCCGCTGCGGTCGCCATGTCGTTTCAACGACGCGAAAGTGCCGCCGCGAAGCAGCAGCCGGTGATGGTCAATGCGTCGATTGGTGGCGGCGTCGGATTTCTTGCAGGGTTGGTTGGGATTGGTGGCGGAATCTTCTTATCACCACTTCTTCATCTGAGCCACTGGGATACTGGAAAACGCATTTCGGCTGTGGCTGCTTTTTTTATTCTGTCTAATTCGCTGGCTGGTTTGGCTGGTCTGATTTTTAGTCAGCAATTTCAGGTTCTACAAACGAATTATTTGTGGGTTTTGCCAGCGGTTTTGTTGGGAGGACAGATCGGGGTCAGGTTCTGTTTAAATAGTGTGGCGGTCAGGCGAATTCGTCTCTTAACAGCAGTAATCGTCCTAGTTGCAGGCTTGCGAATCCTTTTCTCGGTTACTCTCTAGCGAACACTTGGGCATTGGAAAGGTATCTCTTAGTCATGAACTTTACTTCTCTTCTCGCTCAATCTAGTCAGGTTCAATCTAACCCCGCCCAGCTTTCACTCGGCTATTTGATTTCGTTGCTGATCATGTCAGTCGTTATTCTGCTAGTCCTGATTTTGAAACTTCGTATGCAGGCTTTCCTTGCGTTGCTTTTGTCGAGTCTTTTCGTGGCTGTTGGATCGTGCAAGGAATTGACTGGTGGTGCCGGTACGCTGGAACTGGCTCATATCGGAGATCACATTCACCAGAGTATGGGATCAAGCCTGGGTTTCATCGCAACGATTGTTGGCTTGGGTGCGATTTTCGGCGCATTGCTTGAAGATTCCGGCGGTGCCAAAAGTCTTGCGCAATCTTTGATTGGTCTGTTCGGTGATCGACGTGCTCCTTGGGCGATGGTGTTAACGGGATTCATCATTTCCATTCCCGTCTTTCTTGATGTTGCCCTCGTGGTGTTAGCTCCGATCATCTACGCCTTGTCGCGTAGGACTGGGAAGTCGGTGCTGACTTACGGCTTGCCGCTATTAGCTGGACTTGCGGTGACCCACGCATTCGTTCCACCGACACCGGGGCCAGTCTGGGTTGCTTACGAACTTGGCGTTGGTTTGGGGTGGGTGATTCTATTTGGCACGGTCGTGGGAATACCCGCCGCTATTGTCGGTGGTGTTTTTTTGCCACCCAGGATGGCGGAACGATTGCATGTTGCCGCACCAGAACGGATAGATGAACCGGAGGGCGAGGCTGGTTGTAAACTGCCAAGCTTGATGTCCGTTTTGATCTTGATTGGTTTGCCCATCGCTCTGATTTTATTGGGCACGATCGTAAAGGAGGCGATGGCCTGGGATTTAGATGGTGGCTTGAGTCGATCGCAGTATGCCAATGAGCTTTCCACCAGGATTTCAAGAGCAGGCGTTGGAGTCAAGCTAATTACGTTTGTTGGACATCCGATCATTTCGTTGATCATTACGACTTTGGCATCGTTGATATTCTTGGGCTATCGTCGCGGCGTCGACCGAAACAGGTTGATGCAAATGACGACCCGATCGCTAGGGCCCGCAGGCGTGATTATTTTGATCACGGGTGCCGGTGGCGTCTTCAAGGGAATCATGGGTGAAAGCGGGGTGGCCGATGCTTTGAAAGAAGTGTGCCAAGGATGGGGGCTGAATGTCATCGTGCTCGCGTTCCTGTTTGCATTCTTTGTCCGCGTCGCGCAAGGATCAGCGACGGTCGCAATGGTTACGGCTGCGGGGCTGATGGCTTCGATGACCGAGGAGCTTTCGCAACCGCAATTGGCATTGGTGGTGATTGCGATCTCAGCGGGTGCAACGGCGGTGTCGCACGTCAATGACAGCGGTTTTTGGATGGTGGGTCGCTATCTGATGATGACGGAGAAACAAACGTTTGAAACCTGGACCGTGATTTCCACGGTCATCGCACTGACCGGTTTTTTTCTAACGCTTTGCTTGTGGCATATTTTGCCTTTGGTGGGCGTTTAGAACTTGATAGCCTTCCTTGCAGTAAGGTCTCCGCGGCTGTGAGTTCAAGCAGCAACATCGTACTGGATTTATAAGCCGCTTTGTCGATAGCCACGGTTGCCGACACTGACACCGTAAAAACCAGAGCGATCGCCCAAACGGCTAGAGTTATTTGTAGGCCGGAACAAGCGAAGCGCAGTTCAGGCAATGCAACACCGTGCAATGCAACACCGTGC
>CAYVAN010000292.1:0-4405 GCA_964449225.1 uncultured Rhodopirellula sp. | reverse complement strand
GCTCTCGGTTCCCGAATGAACCGGATGCGAGCGCATTTCGGCTGATACCCAAGTTTGAAAAATGATGTTGCCTGATATTGACGAGGCTCACACTTTCAAGAGGCCACTGGACTCGCTACTCTCCGCGATAGAAATTGATTCGTAGAAATCGACTCAACGACAAGATGATGCGTCTTTATGAATGAGATATTAGGCGGAAGATTTTTTTGAAACAATCGGGAGTGAGGGTTGGCAAAACGAGAGATCGATCAGAAGGCGGCAATTATGATTGTCATTGAATACTTGGGGAACATTTCGCCAGGCACAAGGTGCTCCGCCGTCTTCTTTGACAATGAACGACTTCGCCGTGAAAAAGAGTTCTACGCAAAACTGTACAGCGAGAACGGTGTGCACGATCGGTCAGTGCTTCAAGCGATGGTCGCGGCCAACGTGCCTGATTCTCCCTACTGGCTGGTCTCGCTAAAATCCGGGCAGAGCTCATCAGGAGAAGTGACTCGCCTTTTCAGAGTCGATGACCGAACCGGAACCGTGATCGCTGATCCGGCGTAGCCGTGTGACGTTTCCGCAGATGGCGGGCAATCACAATTTGGTTCGCGCGGTGACTTGCAAAAGGAATCAACGCGTCTGCAAGTTGATCGGGATGGCAACTCGGAATCCAACCGTGTCATTGCGGTAGCCAAGGCCACCTGGAAGCCGCGAAGCCGATCGACAACCTTCCCGGCCAAAGCTCCAACCGCCACCTCGCCGCACTCGGGTTTTGCCCGTCGTGGGGCCTGTGGGATTGATCGCCAATTCGTCGCTCTGGTAACCATGGTTGTACCAGTCGGCGCACCATTCCATGGCGTTGCCGTGCATGTCGTAGAGCCCGAATGCGTTGGGCAATCGACCGCCCACTGGATCAGGGCGACGCGGCAGCATGACTCCCTTGGCGTCTGAAAAGTAGCGACCGTAATCTTCAAACTGATTCGCGTTTTCGCCAAAGTAGAAGGACGTCGTTGTTCCGGCTCGGCACGCATATTCCCACTGAGCGTCAGTAGGCAATCGAATCTCAAGTCCGCTTTCGGTACTCGACCATTCGCAGAAGGCGGCGGCGTCGTTCCAGGAAACATCGACAACCGGATGATCATTACCGGTTTCCGCTGGGGCGGTCCCCGCATCTGGGTCGAACGCGGTCGCATCCTTGAAAGATTGAAACTGTCCATGGGTCACCTCAAAAGTGCTCAGGTAGAACGGTTCGGTTAGGCGAACCCGGTGCGCCGGCTTTTCGTTGTTCAGATCCTTCAGTCCCGCGGGTAGCCCCCAGCCGATGAACTTTTCTCTTTCTTTGTCGCCTGAGCCCCTTGTGTACTCACCCGGCGGAATGAGTGTGAGCGTCAACGATTGACCTCCTGGCAAGCCAATGCGTCGCTCGATCGGGGTTCCCAGAAAACTCGCCCACTCCCGCTGGTGTCGCTTTGCTGCGGTTTTAGAGAACGGTGCGACGGCCAAAGCGGGGGCAGTGAATGATTTCTCAGCAACATCGGGTCCCGCAACAACGCCGTTGGATGCGGAACTAGACGGTTGCGTTACAGTGGTTGGCTTAACAGGGGTTGGCTTAACAGTAGGTCTTGGAGAGCTGTTCGATAACAGTGGGATCGACAGCAGCAAACCGCAAACTGCAAGTCCGATGCCCCAAGCCCAACGCGGCACCGTTGCTTTTTGCGAGGGCCTTTGTTGATTTGATGACTTATCCACATTGTCCAAACCAACCGAACGGCTAACAGCAAGTAAAGGCAAAGCGTCGATGGTGACCTCGGGCGTTTTGTTGGTGTCACCGGTGGCTTGTACGGTCACGCCGGGTTGCATGATGCCGGACAAATCACCGATGGATTCTGATTCCCCACCACCGGCACGGGTCGCGACACTGTCGCAGCGGTGCGGCGCTTTTCGCGTCGGCATCTTGGCGGCAAACTGCACCAGCTTCGCTAGGTCACTGATTGGCCCCAGCGCGGCAGCAAGTTCGGCCGCGGTGGCGATGCGACCGCTGGGGTCTTTCGCCATCGCTGACACGACAACAGCGATCAGCTGGCTGGGGCAATCGGGGCGGAGTTTTTCAATCGGCGTCGGATCGGCATTGGCTAGTGCCATCAGCTTTTGAAGCACCGAGGAATAGCGATCGCCTGCATAGGGCGGCCTGCCTGCAATCAATCGATACAGCGTCGCACCGAGCGAATAGACATCGGCTCGGGCGTCCACGCTGCGCGTCTCTCGGGCCTGTTCCGGAGCCATGTAGTCGATCGTGCCCATGACTTGGCCGGTCGCTGTCAGGCCGTTGGATCCGTCGCCATGTTTGGAATCAAGCATGGCCAAACCGAGGTCAAGCACTTTGACGTTGCCGTCGACGCTTAGCATCAAGTTGGATGGCTTAAGATCGCGGTGAACCAACCCGGCTTCGTGGGCCGCCTGAATCGCGACCGATGCTTGCCGAATGATCTCGCAGGCCACCGGCAACGGCATCGGGCTGTTCGTGGTTCCTTCATGATAGGCAGCGGCATCGGCGACGTCGTAACCATCAACCAGTTCCATCGCCAGGTACCGAATGCCATCGGCTTCATCCGCATCGTGAGCCTGAACAATACCGGGATGAGTGATGCGACCGACCGCCAGCATTTCGCGTTCAAAGCGGGCAATCGCCGCAGGATCGCTGGCGACTTCCCGTGGCAAGACCTTCAATGCAACACGTTTTTGCAGCTTCGAATGCTCGGCCTCATAAACGGCCCCCATGCCGCCCTGACCAAGCTTACGTAAAATCTGGTACCGCCCAACCATCGTCGGTGGACCACCAGAGGCACTCGAAGGCGGCTGACTACTCGATTCGGACAAGGGCGACTCAATCTAAATTACTGGCGTGCCTTCTGACACGGAACACGTTTCGAAACCCACGCATCGATCACGATCTTAACGTTTTCAGCAGTCCTCCGCTGGGATACATAAGATTAGCAGTCTGATTAGCTGGAATTGCACCAGCGAGGCGTTTCCTTTTAAACCGTGCACATTTGCAAGACAGTCTCAGCAGAATACGTAGCACTGACCACCGATTGCATCTTATCCGAACCAGTGCGAACCTGACCCACGTGAATCGACCAAGCTGCACCATCACTTCCATCACGACCTGACCCAATCACATGCGTCTTGAATTTGAAACCGCTGACAAACTTGCCCTTCACTTGGCCGATAGCCTTGACCTACGCCATGCGGTGTTTCAAGGCGTTGACCTGACTCCGTTTGCGGATCCATTGGCCAAGGCGGACCTGCGTGACGTCGTGCTGTTAGGCTGCGTGATCCCAGAATCGTTGCAGAAAAAACTGTTTGATGCATCGGCGTTCCTGTTTCCTAACATTCCGAACACGCCCTTTGCCAAATACCGCGGACTACTTTATACGCCCGAGGAATTGCAAGATGCCTATCAACCGGGCGATCATGATTCGTATCAAGAAACCCTTGACGGGCGGATTTACGAGCACTTCAAACGTTCCGGCCCTAACCCCGACGATGCAGTCGAAGCGCTGACACGACGACTGCACGACATGGCAATCACTGATGCCATGCAGGAATTTATTGTCGGCAAGCGGATCGTTGCCATCATGGGCGGACACTCGATGCTTCGCAGCGACCCGATGTATGGCCAAGTGGCTTTGATCGGTCGCGAACTGACTCAAAAAGGCTATCTTGTTACGACCGGCGGTGGCCCCGGCGCGATGGAAGCCGCGCACTTGGGAGCCTGGTTCGCCACTCGCTGCGAAAACGATCTGATGGACGCGGTGGAAATGCTTTCCGCCGCCCCGCTTTACGACCCGATCGGACCCTGGCTGGACGCCGCCTTTGCCGTCGTCGACAAGTATCCCGTCGAAGATCGCGATGCCTGTCAGAGCCTGGGGATTCCGACATGGTTGTACGGGCACGAACCACCGGCCCGGTTCGCGCTGACAATCGCAAAGTACTTTGCCAACAGTGTGCGTGAAGAAGGCTTGCTTGCGATCGCAACCGGCGGAGTCATCTTCACGCCCGGCAGTGCAGGTACGATCCAAGAAATCTTTCAAGACGCCTGCCAAAACCACTACAACAGTTTTGGCATCGTCAGCCCGATGGTTTTCATGGGCACCCAGTATTGGACAGAAACGAAACCCGTCTACCCGCTACTAAAACATCTTGCTGCGGATAAACCGTACGGAAAGCTGCTTGAAATTCACGACGATCGATCCGACATCGTGGCTGCGATCGATGCGTTTGAATCATCACGCGCTGGCAAACAGGTTTAGGGAACCCTTCGCGGGGCTCTTCTGATCCAGGGCCAATCACTTTTTGCTTTGGAGTGTTCCCCATTGTCGCTCGGCTCTCCGAGCCGATGGCGCTGTCGGCTCGGAGA
>CAYVAN010000291.1:0-4420 GCA_964449225.1 uncultured Rhodopirellula sp. | reverse complement strand
GATTATGTGCATGAGCATGTGCATGTGCAGGAGCAGGATCTGGTGGTTGTGCTGGTGCTGGTGGTGGTGCAGGTGCTGGAGCTGGTGCTGGAATTGGAATTGGAATTGGAATTGGAATTGGAGTGGGACTAGGTGCTGGAGATGAAGGGGCACTAGGCGTTGGTGGTGACGGTTCGTCGGGGACAGTGGGAGCCGTCGGCGGTGGCGGCTGAGGCAACGCAGCGGCCATTTGAATCGGCGAACGCTCAGTCATCAGCGCGCTTCGACCTAGCAAGTTTCCAAACAGGAACTCCGGTGTAAACAGTGAGTTTTCAGAAATGGGCAGAAGAACCTGCACCTCAACAACCGAGGACTCGTCTTTAATTTCGGCCGGGATGACAGTAACCGTCGCCCCGTTCAGCCCAATCTTGTCTAGGTGCGCTTCTGCGGTCGCAATCACATCTGCTGCCTTCGCCCCCGGAATAATCGCGTCTCTTGCAGCGGCATAAGCTGCGTGGTCAACGGTGTGCCTGAGCATGCTGACTCGCGTCATCTCAATGCCACCGAAAATCAAAAGAAACAAAATGATCGAGACCATCGCAAACTCGACCGTTGCCGCACCAAGCCGCATGGCGGAACGTGAATGACGACGGGCCGCGTTTACTGGATCCCGCGTTTCGTTGGGTCGATCATTTTTAGATTGTGTCATAGCTAGTTCTTACTGGGTGATGAGCGTGGGCAAGCTTCGGGCGATATCGCGAAATGCATCCTGCAATTGCTCGGCGGTGACTGCGTGAAAGTGCTGGCCCCCACATTGTTTCGCAATCTGTTGCATCGTGTTCTGATCAGCTTCATCACTAAAAGTAATGGTGAACAAAGTGATCCCAGCTTCTGCCAATTGCCATGAAGCTTCGGTTGGCGTTGTGCCGTAATTCTGGACACCATCTGTCATCAAAACCATCACCTTGGAGGCATGGGAACGACTAAGCGCCTGATCGGTGACCGCAGCGAAGCCTTCTAGCATTCCTCGGCCAATACTCGTTCCGCCGGAATCGAACTGCATCGAGATTTTGTTTAGTTCTGCCGTGACAAGCGAGTAGTCCTCGGTAAGCTTCTGATTCGTGTTGCTACTGTCGTTGTAGGTTGACAACGCAAGCAGTTCAGTTTGAGGTGAATCATTCAAAGCGTTGTTGAATGTCTGGACCGCAGCAATGAGATCAAGCCACCGAGCATTTGGTGGAACTGGATCACCAAAATCCCAACCCGTCGGCGCGGCGGCGGGCAGCGGTGGATACACAGCAACCTCATCGGCACTGTAAGCCATCGATCCACTGCGATCGACAACCAAAGCAACGTCAATAACGCCCTGAGTGCTTACTGCTGTTCGCAAAGGTTGGATTTTCATGCCGGAACCAAAGAACGGAAACAAAGGCTCAAGCCCTGCGTTTCCGCCAGAGAGTGTGTTGGTGACCAAGCGAACAGAATTCCCTTGACCGTCATTGCTAGGCGTGAACTGATAGGGAGAACTGGCATCAGCACGAATGCTAACGCCGAACTCTAAATCGTCTGATGTAATTGGAAGCACAAAATTACCAATAGGATTCCGTGATGCGGCATCCTTTGCGGCAGCCAAAGCCAAATCTTCATCGCCCGTTACCACGTAGGCACGGCTTGCGGCGCGCACTGCTGAATCCGCTGCAATTTGAACTTCAGTGTTCGTAGACTCGATGTAGGCGATATTGATAGCGAACGCGGAAAGCGCAAACATCGCTGGCAACAGAACGACGATTAACGCCATCGTCGCCGCTCGACGGGATGTCGATCGACTGCGCTTGTTTCGACACAATGGACTCATTTGATTTCGCATCATTCTGCACTCAAAGATACGGATTTGGATAAAGTTTTGTCAGCGTAGATCCATCCGCCCACCAGCGAATTGGGACCGCATGGCGCGTTGACGGTGACCGTAAAAAAATCGCCCTGCTCTAGCGTGCTTGGATTGGGCGGATCCATCGATACCGAGTACCCCGCGACACCGTGGTTATCGAGCAGCAGTTGGCATTGGTATTGGACGTTCACCGGCTGTGCCCCTGGGACAATCCCGACTCTTGCCGCTTCGAATGCAGTCGTCTTCAACCGCTGTTGCAGGTGAAGCATCGTGCAGCTTTCGATCGTCGCCAGAGTGATCAAAACCAAGATCGGTAAACAGACCGCCAGCTCTGTGACCGCTGTTCCCGATCGATTCAATAGACTTCGTCGCTTTATCATCATTTGTCGCGTGCTGGGGAGAGGACCGACGGAGTTGTCAAAATGACCTGACTCAATCGAAAGCTATGTCAGTTTTGCGATCAATGCCGTTGCAAAACGCGAGTTTCATGCTGCGGGCGAATCAGTCATACCGATCGCAAGGATTGCTACGATCGTTCTAGCTTCACAAACGAAGAGGCCAGAGCATTTTTGAATTAAATGAAGGGCGGAACGCAAAAATGCGCTAGCCGCCGTATCGGTGCAAGAATGCAGCCGTTGTAGCGGTGACCAGTTCAATGTCAGCCTGTGCTGATAACAAATGATCCGCACCCGGCATGGAAAAGATACTGCCGTGGTTTCGCAAAAGCGACGCAATCCGCAACGCATGATCGTAGCCGACCGTCGTGTCGTCAGGCGACTGAAAGATCAATGTTGGAATATCAATTTGCGAGATTAACGATGGTAAATCATGGCTGCGAAAATCAGCCGTCATCGTGTCGCGAATGGTCCAAACGTAGCCACCGATATTAACATCACCCACACCGTCGCTGGCGATCGCAGGGTTCATTGAATCCAATAGATTCGCCAAATGCACCGTGTCGCTAGGTGCGGCTAGCGTGATCAGTGCTTCGGGTTTTGGTATTGATTGAGGCACGTTCCCGGCCATCGCCATCGACGCTGCCCCACCAAAACTATGCCCCATCAAAGCGGTGACCTTGCCAATCTGGTGATTTGCAAATTCAATCGCATTCGTTAGATCGTTTAGGTTTGATGTAAAGCTGGTTTGCGAAAAATCTCCGCCGCTGCCACCCAAACCTGTCATGTCGTATCGCAAAACCGCGATGCCACGATCCGCCAAGCCACGCGAAATACGCACGAGCGCTTTGAGGTCTTTATTGCAAGTAAAGCAATGCGATAGCACTAAAACGGGCGTCGCCGATTCGACTGGATCAGGTCGATCGACGATTCCCGCCAATACGGCCCCCATGCTGCCGGGAAAGGTCACTCGATAAGATTTGCGAGGCACGGTTATGTCGCTGTGATACGTCCGGCGGTGAATGCTTCCGCCATTGCTTGCGGCACTTCCGCCTCTGCCAAGACCAAACGCGAACGGTTATCGGTCACTTTGGCTTTCATCTGTTGCTCTTCTGCGATGGCTTCGGCTCGGCGACTTTCCGCCGTCGCTCGTGCAACCCGAGTATCGGCTTCCGCCTGATCACTTTGCAAACGAGCACCAATGTTTTCGCCAACGTCGATATCGCCGATATCAATCGAAACAATCTCGAATGCGGTCTGCGCGTCCAGGCCGCGCGAGAGCACTTTCTTGGTGATCATGTCCGGGTTTTCCAGAACATGAAAGTGAGTATCCGCCGAACCAATCGAACTGATGATCGCTTCGCCGACGCGCGCGATCACGGTGTCCTCCGTCGCACCACCAATTAACTGTCCGATGTTGGTACGAACGGTCACCCGCGCACGCACTCGAAGTTCGATACCGTTTTTCGTAATCGCGCTAAGCGTCGTTTTCCCACTGCGGGCCGGATCCGGGCAATCAATCACCTTGGGATAGACACTGGTTTGGACCGCATCCAAAACATCACGGCCAGCCAAATCAATCGCGGAAGCCTGATCAAAGTCCAATGGAATGTCGGCACGGTGAGCCGCAATGATCGCGTGAATCACATTCATGACATTCCCGCCGGCTAAGAAGTGTGCTTCTAAACGTCGAGTGCTGATCCCGTCGTTGCGATCGATGCTTAAACCGGCCTGGGCCGACATCACCTTCGCCTGCACGACGACATTCGGGTTCACGCGAGTAAAGTGCATTCGAATTAGGCTGATCAGCGTGACGTCGGCGACCGACATGTAGGCCTGAAACCACAACTTGAAGTACCGCAGGAAGAAAAAGACCAGTACCAAGCCCATGAAGGCCAAAAAGAGGCCTCCGACCAACAACATGATCCCGGAAACGGCCTGCCCCAAAATTCCGAATCCCAGAATCCCGAGACTGCTTTCAAAAGTCGTCAAAGCCGGTGCAAACGGTGACATAAGAGGTAGATTCCAGAGGTGGCCGCAGTGAAGAGTTGTCGGTCGATCGATTCGACCTTCGCTTTATGATACGGTTCGCCGCGTCGGTTGCAAAGCTTGGATCAATGGAAGCCACGGCAAATCAGTTTTTCAAACTGGACACTGT
>CAYVAN010000290.1:0-4431 GCA_964449225.1 uncultured Rhodopirellula sp. | reverse complement strand
CAATCGCCGCCACCTCGCAAAACGCTACCGTTCGCCAAACACCCAAAGCACAAGCGGATCGACGAATCAACCGCAACTGATAGCATGACCGCCGCAAGCGAACAGGAACACGATAGAACGATTGCGGAGTGCACGGAGAAGATCGAAGCCTATCCGGATGATGTCCACGCACTGAGCCTGCGAGGATGGGCTTGGTACAAGAAGAAGCAATACGACAAGGCTATTGCGGACTTTGACAAGGCACTATGCTGGGATCCAGACCGCGTCGATGTTCTTAACAATCGCGGGCTCGCTCACAGCGGCAACGTCGAACATGAATTGGCGACCGAAGATTTTACTGAAGCAATTAACCGCGCTTCTAGTGATGATGATCTTCATCATTTCTATTTCAATCGTGGCCGCTCTCGTAGGTTGATGCGAACTCTAGAAGACGCGATCGATGATTTTGATATGGCGATTCGCATTGATCACCAATATGTCAGGGCATTCCGCCTACGTGGGCATTCGTGGGCGGATCTTGGCGACCCCGATCGGGCCCTCGCCGATTTTGATCGGGCCATCCAAATCGGTTCTGGCACAGCCGATGACTTTCACAATCGGGGGAATGCGTGGGTTTCACTTGGCAGATTTCGCAGTGCGATCGCTGATTTCACGAGGTCGATAAGTCTTGAATCGAACTCGACCGATGCTGCCACTACATACAACAGCCGGGGTGTAGCGTGGAAGCGAAAAGGACGCTACGCAAGAGCGCTTGCAGATTACGAGCGAGCACTCGAACTCGCTCCTAGTTCAGCGCAACGACACGCTGTTCTGGCCGAGTTCCTGGCAACTTGCCTGGGTGCCCGCTTCCGAGACGGGGATCGTGCTCTCAAGCTTATCACCCGCGCGTCCGAGCTTAACGGCGAGCAGACGGAAGAGTACCTCGGATGCTTTGCAGCTGCCCATGCAGCCCGAGGCGACTTCTCGTCCGCCGTTGATTCCCAAAAGAACGCGTTGGAACTAGCGACAGAACAGGAAGACATTGACATGATGCGACTGTATATTGAATCGTACGAGAGAGGATCACTTTGCTTGGAGAAACCCCCGTCTTGGCGCGACAGGTGGGCCTGAATGTATACCTTCTACCCGATGGCTCTCGGGCAACCGGACGTGGCGAACCATCGGTTGCACCGGAGCGGCGGTGGAGGCCGTTTTGGTAATGGCCGAGTCGTTCACCGCCGCCCGCTGAACCGTACTGTTCGTCGACGGAGCGCTGATCCTGAATCCCCACGACAGGCCCAATCGCTTGGACACAATGACACGGCGCAAGACCAGCGTCGTTCGAGGATTGACTGCGGCGATACCGCTCGCGGTCGTCGGTTACGCGCTTCCAATCTTAGCGTTCCGTGGATTTGACGCGATTCGCTACGGCGAACATGCGTTCCAGAATGGATTTTTCGCGGACATCATTAACTCGCACAGACGTTTAACGATTCACAACTTGAAGATGATCGGCCCGAATCTTGGTTGCATGCTTCTATTCGGATTGTCTGGATTCGTGAACTTCACACCGAAACGATTTCCTGGACTACTCCACACGGCTATCCGAATCGGTGTTGCCTCGGTTGCCGGAGTGCTCGTGATGGGAATTGCAACGGCGGTGTTCGGGCTTGCAACGCAATCCTATACATCTGATCCGCACGCTCCGACTCGGTTTGCTATATTCGTTACCGTGCCGCTCGTGTATTCAGCTTGGATACTGAATTGCGAGCTTCACTTGACTGCACAGAAGTGCGACGAACCATGACATGCACCGAAGCCGGGCTTGCGAGGTTTTGCAAATGGAGAATCAATTGTCCCGGCTCGGTGATGTCCGCCGTTATCCGACATATGGCTGACACCATGAAACGACTGATCGTTCTGCTGTTTGCGTTTTCCGCCGGAGCGTGTCATGCGTTCGCCTACGACCATATCTCCTACCCTCTCAGTAAGGCAGTCGAAACACCTATCTCGCGAAAAGCGATCGCGAATGCGCCAAAATGGAGGGACGGCGATGATAACCCTCCGGTGTCAGCCCGCAGTGCACTAGTAATCGCAACAAGAGAACGGGACCGAATTGACCGACTCCTCGACTATGACCGCAGTGTCTACAAATGGAAGCTCAAAGGAATCTCGCTAAAACCAGCGGACGGCGGTGGTTGGTACTGGCTTGTCGAATTTGAACAACGCGCGCCAAGCGTCAGCATCCTTGGCATGGTGCCTTTTCTACACATACCTGTGCTGATGGATGGCACGGTTGCCGTAAGTGCAGTACGCGACCTCAACAATTCTGACTTCCTTTCCGGCCCTTGACGGCGGATAACCATGGATTGTACCGGAGCCGGGCTAGCGGGCGTTTTTGGTGCGATTCAAATCTTTGCTCTTCCGGCCCGGTAAATCCTAACGTTATGTCGCTAATCAATAACACTTCGAGGCAATATGCAACCTATCTCCTTTGCTGATGCTATTGCTGCGACCTCTCACTTTTCCAGACGCCACCTTCTGCTGGGCAACGGCTTCAGTATCGCATGTCGCCCCGACATATTTGTCTATGGAAAGCTTTTCGAGCAGGCGGATTTTGCTCTCGTCTCGCAGTCGGCTCGCGATGCATTTGACTCGCTCGCGACGACTGATTTTGAAAAGGTGATTCGTGCACTAAACGACACCGCCGCCATTGCCGATGTTTACGGGCTCCCACCCGCCGCGGCTGCACAAATGCGGGATGACGCTAACAAACTAAAGGAATTGTTAGTTCAAACCATCGCCAAGAGCCATCCAGAACTTCCATCTGACCTGTCTGAATCGGAATACCAATCGTGCCAACAATTCTTAAGCCATTTTTCAACCATTTACACTTTTAACTACGATCTACTGCTCTACTGGACCCAGATGCATCATGAGAATTCCTCGAGCGTAACCTCCGATGACGGGTTCCGGACATCTCAAGACGATATCGAATTCGACACAGAGTCTGACTACGTTATTTGGGAACCCGGTCAATCCCATGGACAGAGCACTTGGTTTCTACACGGTGCCCTGCATGTTTTTGATTCCGGATTGGAAATCCAAAAATACACATGGAGCCGCACAGGCGTACGCCTGATCGAGCAGACTCGGCAGGCACTCCAAGATGACTTTTTTCCGCTATTCGTCGCCGAAGGAACATCTGATGAAAAGCTTCTCCGCATCAGACACAGCGACTACCTCGCCAAGGCGTACCGCAGCTTCCAATCAATTCAAAAATGCTTGTTCATATACGGTCACTCATTGGCTTCAAACGATGAACATTACCTCAAACTGATTGAGCGTGGTAAACTCGAACAGGTCTACGTAGGGCTTTACGGCGATCCGAACTCTGCTGCAAACAAACAGATCATACGCAGGGCGAATCTGCTCGTTGACAATCGGCGTGGTCGCAAATCACTAAACGTTGTCTTCTTTGACGCTGAATCCGCAAACGTATGGGGCACTTAAAACGCGACATAACAATACGATGCACACGGAGCCGCGGGCCGCGCGGCTTTTTCTGCTTGCAAGTCGATCGCCGCGGCCCGGTGATCGTTGACGTTATCCGATTGAATCAACCTCAACCAACTTGCTCACGTAATCGACCGTCAATCGGCATTTCTCTAACAACGCGGTTCCGAGCAGCGGAAACTGCCCATCGTTTGCGACTACCTGAACTGGTATCAGCTCGCCAAACCAATCCAGATACGCAACGAAAGTCTCAAGTGTCACCTTCGTACCGTCAGCGAGGATCGCTTCCGTCTCGACCAATGTTTCAAGCTTGAGGTCTTCGATCAGTTTCGATGAAAACACAAAGTGCCCATCGAATGCTGTATCAACCCACGCACGAATAGCGGTTGGCTTGTCCCTGAACTTTGCACGAACATCTACCTCCAGCAACGCGCGATTGTTGTCGTCTACTTTTCCAATCACCGTGTCGCCGCTCCGATATGAACGGCTGCTTCATGCCCAACTCGGATTACAAACGACTTCTTGTCGGGATGGGCTGCCTTGGCCGCCATCGCTGCTTCGATAAACGTTGATGCAATGTACGATTTGCGTGACTCCGGCTCAATCGCGACAAAATCCCCGTGATTCTCGGCTTCCAAGCGTTCCCGTAAATCAGCGTCATAGACGCCTTTTGCTTGCATTGCTACTGACATTTGACTCTCCTTGATGGTTGACGCTAAATTTTACACCAAGCAGGACATGCTGACGATGCCGCAATTTGCTGACATGTCGTGCGTTTCGGATTTGAATTCACAACGGCGGATAACCATCGGTTGCACCGGAGCGGCGGTGGTTGACTTTTTCGTTTGCTTGCAAGTCTTTCGCCGCCGCCCGCTGAACCGTACCGTTACCCGACTGAGGAATGCACGAATGCCAACTTGGACTCATCCTGAACTT
>CAYVAN010000289.1:0-4493 GCA_964449225.1 uncultured Rhodopirellula sp. | reverse complement strand
AGTCAAAGCTTCGTTACGAGCACTTTCAAAGCCTTGTGCAAAATCACTCGCTTCGCGAACGACTCGCATTCCTCGGCCGCCTCCGCCATGCGACGCCTTGATCATGACGGGAAAGCCAACTTTTTCCGCCGCGGCTTGCGCTTCGGCTAGGTCTTCTACCGCACCTTGGGTGCCACCCAAAATTGGAACCTCCGCACGGATCGCAATCGCTCGCGCCGACGTCTTGTCACCCAGGCCCTGCAACGATTCGACCGACGGGCCGATGAACTTAATCCCCGCGTCGGCACACGCCTGCGCGAACTCGGCGCGTTCGGAAAGGAACCCGTAGCCAGGATGAATTGCATCAGCGCCCACGTCTTTCGCCAGCCGGACGATGGATTCAATGTCCAGATAGGCGCGGATCGGCTCGCCCTGTTTCCCAATCTTATAAGCTTCATCTGCCTTGAATCGATGCAAGGCATAGCGATCTTCATGCGAATAAATCGCAACCGTACGAATACCAAGTTCGCTGGCGCTTCGGAAAACTCGAATGGCGATTTCGGAACGATTGGCGACAAGCAGTTTTTTGATGGCAGTCATAAGCTTAGTTGCTGAAGGAAACCTTGGGACCGAAACGCGAACCACAAAGATACCGCGCCGCGCAGCCCCAAACTATCCTCTTCGAACCACTTGCCAAACAGTCATGCGTGAAGGCGAAAACAAAATGATGGAACTGAATCATGAAAAGAGGAAGCAAAGCAAAACGAACGCTGCCATCGTTCTGTTCCCCATCATTGTGTCATTTCCTTCGATTGCTTCTCAGCTTGTTGTCGCGGGTGCCTTCAATTCGATGACCTGTTTCCATTGGGCCGGTCCAGTCCGGTGTACCGACACGCCTTTGCTGTCAACGGCAACCGTCACCGGCATGTCTTGGACTTCGAATTCGTAGATCGCTTCCATGCCGAGTTCCTCGAATGCGACGACGCGAGATTTTTTGATCGCTTTGGAAACGAGGTACGCCGCGCCGCCAACTGCCATTAGATAGACGGCACCAAATTCTTTGATCGCATCGATCGCAGCATCACCGCGTTCCGCTTTGCCAACCATCCCTGCAAGTCCGGTTTCGGCCAACATTTGACGGGTGAATTTATCCATTCGTGTCGAAGTTGTGGGGCCGGCTGGTCCGACTGCTTCTTCACGCACTGGCCTGACGGGGCCCACGTAGTAAATGAATCGCCCCTTCAAATCGACTGGCAACGGTTCGCCTCGGTCCAGCATTTCAGTCATCCGCTTATGAGCAGCATCACGACCAGTCAGGATCTTGCCGGACAGCAGGATCGTTTGACCGGGTTCCCAAGTTTTGATGTCGTCGGCGGTGACTGTTTCCAGATCAACGCGAATCGCGTCTGCACCGGGATCCCAAGTAATCTCTGGCCAATCATTGATGCTTGGCGGCGAAAAAGTCGCAGCGCCGGAACCATCAAGAACAAAATGAACGTGGCGTGTCGCGGCGCAGTTGGGGATGATCGCAATGGGTTTGGACGCGGCATGGGTGGGGTAGTCCAAAATCTTAACGTCCAGCACGGTTGTCAGACCGCCAAGTCCCTGCGCGCCAATTCCGAGGCGATTCACTTTTTCCATGAGTTCTAATCGAAGCTCTTCGACACGATTACTGGGGCCACGTTTTCGCAGTTCGTGTATGTCGACGGGATCCATCAGAGAGCGTTTGGCAAGCAACGCCGCTTTTTCGGCAGTCCCGCCAATGCCGATCCCCAACATTCCCGGCGGGCACCAACCGGCACCCATCTTGGGCACGGTTTCCAAAACCCAATCCACGATGCTGTCTGATGGATTCAGCATCGCAAGCTTGGCCTTGTTTTCTGACCCACCACCCTTGGCGGCGATGAATACTTCGACCTGGTCGCCTGGCACGACATCGTAGTGGATGACTGCGGGCGTATTGTCGCCGGTGTTTTTGCGTGCGCCAGCCGGGTCAGCCAAAATCGATGCTCGCAGCACATTGTCGGGGTGCGAGTAGGCGCGTCGGACGCCTTCGTTGATCATGTCGGTAAGTGACAGTTCGCAGTCCCAGGAAACATCCATGCCAACGTTGACAAACACCGTCACAATTCCAGTGTCTTGGCAAATCGGCCGTCGACCTTGAGCACACATGCGTGAGTTGATCAGAATCTGAGCCATCGCTGCCTTGGCGGCCTTCGACTCTTCACGTTCATAGGCTTCATTGACCGCCGTAATAAAATCGAGCGGATGAAAGTAGGACATGAATTGCAGACTGTCGGCAATGCTGTCGACGACATGTGACTGCTTAATGGTGGCCATGCAGGACTCCTAATCGGTCTCAAACAAATAGATTTCAGGCCGCTTATGATGGTCTTGCATCACCGCAAAACCAAGGGGGCAAGTCGTGCTGCCGACCGAGCACCACCATCACTGACGAGTCCAAAAATCAATCAGTTCGACATCGACAACTCTTGCTGCGCTTGTACTTCGAGTTGGTACAGCGGCATGTGGCGGTAATAGACTTCCAGGCAGTAAATCGACAAACAGGTCGTGTAGAGACGACCGTAGAAGTTTCCGTATTCGTCCATTTGCGGAGCCCAACTGCCGTTTTCTTTCCCCGTACTAATTTGCGCCGCTGGCAACTGATCTCTCATTTTTTCGTTCCAGCGTTGCCAAGGCGAACCGCCAAAATGATGCAACACTTGGGTGGCGTAATACCAGTAATAGACGTCGCGCTGTTTGATGTCGAACGGATCGTTTTCCAGTAACGCTTCGATTCCAAGGACCAAGCTTTTGTTGCTCCTAAGCCAACCTAAGTATTGCCGACACAGTAATCCTTCCGCTGTCATCGGAGCGGTCGGTGATCCACCTTGTTGGTACGAATAAGCCGCACCACCAAAATGCTGGGCGGTATCAAGGTAATCGCTGACGTGCCGTAGCTTGGATTCGTGAACTTCAAGCCCCGCAGTTCGACCGCTTTCCAACGCCATCACAAACCAACCCGTCACCGACGTGTCAGAATCTTGTTTGGGTTGATATCGCCATCCCCCTTGGGGCGATTGTGATTCATGCGCGAAATCAATGGCCGATTGTGCGTAAGGTCGAAGCCATGAATCCCCCGTCATGCCATACATTTCGCAAATGGCAATCGTGGCCTGGGCCTGGGCATACATCCGTTCGTGATTGCGAGCTTTTTGTGCAAAGAAACCCGACCGATCCTGTAACTTGATCAGATACTTCATCCCTTTTTCAACGACCAACTGATAGTCACCCGCTTTGTGCGTATGACCATCACCAAGGAACGCCAACAGCGCCATTGCGGTCGCGGCCGTATCATTTTCGCTATGCGAACCGTCCCGGTATGGCCCCTTCATGCTCCAACCGCCTCGCTTATTTTGATTGCGACGCAACCATTCCAAGCCTTCCTTGACCGCGTTTCTAGTTTCGGGGGTTCCGCCATAAATTTTTAGCAATGCATCTTTCATCGCACCGGATCGCCCACCAAACATGGGACGAACATCAGCAGATGCAAGCGAGCCCAGTCCGACGTCAATCGGAACCGGGGCATCGTTGACCGCCAGATCGATCGCGTCGAATGCGGACGGTAAATCAACCGGAACGATTGAATCGGCTTCCGAATCCGATTCAATTTCAAAGTCATTTGATGAGATCGAAAACTCGGCCAGAGCTACCGAATCAGACTGTGCCACTTGCCCAGCGTTCAACACGATCCGCCCCAGGCGGTCGCCTACCGGAGTCGTTAGCAACGCCAAAATTAGTAACACCACCAAGTGGATCACCATGCTGACCAACCATGGTGGCGCTGACCGGGTGACTCGGTCGGTTGCTGCGGGAAGGGTTGATTCAGCTTCCGCTGCTAAATTCGCATTGCCTGCGATCGAACCCGAGCCAACCGAATCGAATTCACCTCTCCATCGACCCATGCGAGCCGATCCGACGCTAGACACAGCAACGGGCGCTGCCGGCGGACGAACCGGCGGCAACGTCGAACGCGGCGGTGGTGGCGGTGGCGGCACAACCACACCGGGCCGGACTTTTGCTGGTTTGGCGACCTTGGGCTGCGCAGCGGGCGGAGTAACAACCGCTGGCTGCGCAGCGGGCAACGGAGCAATGGAGTCGCCGGTTGGCGGTTTGAGAGGATCGTCGGCTCGAGACATCAATTCTGCCGCAGCGGAAAAACAAAATGAAAGCCAATCGATTCGCGATACACGCGACGCATTCATTTCCTATCGACTAAGGATAGGGCGTTTTCGACCCCTGTGCCAACTGAACTTTCCGCCATCCGCTCGATCTACCACCAGAAAGCTGGCATAAGACTGGGGTCGAGCATTCATAATCGTTTTAATCAGACCATCAATACCACAGCATTGTGATCTGATCGCACTAGGACTCAGTGCAACTCAGTTCTTGAAGATCGGCAACTTACAACCTAGCGGAATGGCGCGAGCCATCCGGTAAATCAGGTACCGGGC
>CAYVAN010000288.1:0-4497 GCA_964449225.1 uncultured Rhodopirellula sp. | reverse complement strand
AGAACATTGACGCAGGCAGAAGGCCACAACAGGACACAGGGACACCTGATCTACAGAAAGTGGCTTCGAAACGATTGGCGACGAAGGACAAGCCAAAGATGAGCGCTTTGCATGAATTACTTAATAGCGTTACCCCCGATGAAGTCCTCGATTTGCCGGATTTCGACACAGCATTGGTCGAGTTATGGCCCAAGCTGAAGGGGGCATATCAAGGCGGAATGAGGCCACATGAGTTGCTGCTGCGAATGGAAGACCCGAGTTGGGAGCCACCGTATCTACGCTTTGTTATTGAGCGGCATGGAGGCACCGTGCTTGGCTCAACTCAAGCAACTCTTCAGCACTGGGAAGTGAATCTGGATGAGATGACCGCCGAGATTGTGAAGACTGGTCATCGGCAGTTGGCTCCCTAGGCAAATCGTATCTCGATCAAACCTCTGGCTAAAGAAATCTCCGATGCGATTCTCACTGGAGTTAACGATGATTGGATGATCGAAGAGAAAGGCGTAATCGTCATTAAGGCATCAGAGATTTTTCCAGATGGTAGCGGCTTCATGAGAACCGTTCAGGGGCGGCGTATGCGACTCTGCAACCACATCGCCGAGATCTTGGCGGACCACGGCCGGCAAAAGGTGGGTTGGAACAAGTTCACAAAACACTGTTCACAGACACAAGCCTGTGAATCTGCATCGACACATTCAACTTTGAAAGAACTCAACAATGAACATAAAAACACACATGCCCTGACTGCGACGCTGCAATTGGTCAGCCGCACCGAAATGAATGCGACATCGAGCCTTGCTCTGTTTGTGGCGGTCAGCGGATCACATGCGAATGTTCAGGCCACGATCCGAAGAAGTCAGTCTGGGCAGGCCATTGGCCCGGAAGTTTTATCTCACAGGAAAAGCTGCGGGAGGCTTCGCCGTATTTGGAGCCCGGTAAATGGCGGGTGATGGATTCGGACGGGCGAAGCTACAGCGTCTGAATAGGAAGGAAGAACGACATGGCAAGAAAGACTGATAGCTTTACTGAAAGCGGACTAATTAGTGCTTTGCGAGCGATTGCAAGGAAACAGGAATCAAATGGTGGAAGTATGCTTCTTTGGCATGATGCTGAGAACATTCGCAGGTTGCGTGATGCCTGCCGTCAAGAAGTGATGCCTGCCGTCAAGAACCAGACAAGAGTGTCGCAGATGAAAACGCATCTGGATTCGAAGTTCTGTGAGGTCAGCCTTTTCGAACTCAACAATTGTAACGTCCAAGGGCCATTCAAAATTTTGCATTTCACGGGACAAGACAACAAGATGAAGACGATTACGATCTCCAGCGAATGGAAACTGCAACTCACGGCCCATCCGGGAACCGATGGTGAGAGATTCGCTGAACTGTTTCGACGAGTCTGGGAGGAAATACCGAAAGACCATCGCATTTGCATGAAAATGCGTTGTAAGCACGACGGGCAACCCCATATTTCCATTCAAACTTTTCCATTGCGAAACTTCCCTGGAGGCGAACCATTTCCAATCGCTTGTTATTGGCCGCATCCAGAAGAGTTTCGCTTTCGATCAACGTGGATCGACCAGATGCCTGATAGTGTTGTGGACAACTTGATCGCACACGAGCTTGCTCACTGCCTGATTATTGCACGACGGAGTGATGGCCCGGTGAAGCTCATTGCCGGTGCAGATGAAGAAGAGGCTGCGGAGGTGATGGAGGAATGGGGATTTTCCGATGCTTCCATCGAAATTTGGGTCGATGAAAATCGTCATTCGTTCTTCTGTGAAGAATGCAAAAACGAACTAATTGGACCGATTGGTTCGTGGGAACAATGCCCGGACTGTTTGGCTGACTACCTCATTGAGCAAGGGACCGATGGAGTGAAGCCGATCCGGTGTAGTTCAGCACAGATTTCTGAGCTTATCGGGGGATGTCGATAATGATCAGCTTTCCTAAGGCACAACTGCCTCGGTTCAAAGCCCAGTTGGAGTCAGTCAGGCAATCATCGAACGCAGAGGTGACAACTGGCCGACCACAGTGATGTTGCGGTTGCATCTGAAGGGACTAGCGAAATCCAAAGTCACTAATGGCAAGATCACGCTTGAATCTTCGGTTTCGAGTCAGGATGGCAAGGTGCGGCTCTAGAAGGAAGGCACGGAAAATCTGCCACTGGACCTGAAGCATCCGCTCTGGATGGAGATTCGAGTGATCGGCAAGGATGGGAAGCCAGTGAAAACGATTCCGCTGAATGACAGCTACTTTGAGTTGAAGTTGCCCAAAGCTCTGTTAGAAGACAATCCGATGTCGATCACGCTAAACTGGGATGACTTTTATCGTTGAACAAGGAAGCTTTATGAATCTCACCGTCGATGTGATCTCTGATGTGATCTGCCCATGGTGCTACATCGGCAAGCGACGGCTTGAGAAGGCCATTGCTGCTGTTGATGGTCAGCACGACGTGCGGGTTCACTGGCATCCATTCCAGCTCAACCCGACGATGCCGATAGAAGGCATCAGTCGCAAAGAATATCGCACTAGAAAGTTCGGCAGTTGGGAGCGATCACTGGAACTGGATGCCAAAGTCATTGCAGTCGGTGAGTCCGAAGGAATTCTTTTCGCTCTCGACAAGACTGAACGAACGCCAAACACGGTCGATGCCCACCGGCTCATCTGGCTTGCCGAACAGCATGGCTGTCAGGATGAGGTCGTTGAGGGACTGTTCCGAGCCTACTTCACTGAAGGCAAAGACATTGGTGATCAGCAAACACTCGTTGACGTGACTGCTGAAGGCGGACTGGACCGGCAAGCTGCCGACACCATGCTGAACAGCGAAGACGGAATGGATGTCATCGCTCAAGCTGGCGAGCGTTCTCGGCGACATCAAGTCGATGGCGTTCCATTCTTCATCATCAATAATGCGATCACATTGTCTGGTGCTCAGGCCCCAGAGGCTTTTCTCGATGCGTTCAAACAGGCCAATACATGAAACGCATCAAAACGATTTCAAAATACCTACTGGCGATCTTCATGATTGTGGCTGGCACGATGCACTTCGTGAATCCAGAATTCTTCCTGAAGATCGTGCCGCCATATCTTCCGCTTCCTAAAGAATTGGTGCTGGTTAGCGGCGTTTGTGAAATTCTGCTGGGTGTCCTGCTACTGATTCCAAAGTGTTCGCATTTGGCGGCGTGGGGAATCATCGCTCTGTTGATTGCCGTGTTTCCTGCCAATATCTACTTGTTCCAGAATCAGGATTTGATGCCAGCATCTCCTCTTGTTCACTTCCTGAGACTGCCGTTGCAGGGCGTCTTCCTTCTTTGGGCTTATTGGCATACGAGACCGGCAGAGATGAAACCATGAACCTGAAGCCAATCCTCCAAGGCATCCTTGAAGATTACGCTCTGCCGCTAAACGGCGATCACGGCGTGGCGCATTGGGCAAGGGTTCTTGAGAATGGTCTGCGGTTGACCGAAGAAACTGGAGCCAACGTCGAAGTCGTCTCCCTGTTTGCCGTTCTTCACGACTCACGCCGAATCAATGAAGTTACCGATCCCGAACATGGGCCAAGGGCTGCGGAGTTCGCTACCGAACTTCGAGGAACGGTCTTTGATCTGGACGAACAAGAGTTTCGGTTGCTGTATCGAGCCTGCGAGGGACATACCCACGAACGAAATCATCCCGACGTAACCATCCAAACTTGTTGGGACTCGGACAGGCTGGATCTGGGCCGAGTCGGGATCATGCCTCATCCCAGCCGACTTTGCACTGAGATTGCCAAACGACCCGAAACAATTAGGTGGGCCGATGGTCGGGCGAGCTTCGGCATCGTTCCAACTTTTGTATTGGATGAATGGGGCATCGATCTTGAGAAGGAGCGAGTGTGGTGAAGTACGACCATCCCGAACATCATTGGGGTAACGGATTTCCGTCTGATGTCTCCGAGGACAACGCCATAACGCACATAGGGTTCTTCTTTGCTTGGGCGCTGGCACGGGGTTTGGTCGGCGAATTTCACCGTGCCGAAGACGAGATGGCCGAAGCACTCGAACAGGTCGCCAATCGGCAGATGTCGCCGAGGAAATACGTCATCACGTTCTGCGATTCACAATTCACCAACGAGGATTTCACTGAAACAGGGAACTCTTTCGTCGCTCACTACTACATCGATCAAAATTTTAACGACTTCTGCAAGGTGTTCGAGGGACAGTTCGACACGATCTACCACGTCGATGACACTTGGGAGAACGCTGACAAGATGGCTCCGTTGCTCGACAAACGCTTCGACGAATGGAAAAAAGACGAGATTCAAAGCCGTGGTGGAAGTTTTGGTAGCGACAAATATTTTGACGATCACTGCAACCCCATCAGCTTCGCACTTGCCAGAGCGACAAGGCTTCCATCCAATTTGACCGCTCGCTCTACCAACTGCTTTCTTTCCGGTGAATCGGCTGGCAATCGACCGGCAAGAGCACTTAGAAGGCGACTTTCCAGATCCGGCTCCTCG
>CAYVAN010000287.1:0-4518 GCA_964449225.1 uncultured Rhodopirellula sp. | reverse complement strand
CAGCTCGATGGCTCGTTTGGATTCGTGTTGATCATGTGCATTTCAGTCGGATAACTTGTTTCTCACCTGACAGTGAAGGTGGGAATAGGTGGTTGCTTTGTATTTTTTGAACGATTAAGTGATTTTGCTTACTCTTCTGTCGTCTACCCACTTTGAGGGTGGGGTTACTTGTTATCACTTGGATGGACCTTCGGCGTCGTGGGTGACATTAGTTCTTGTTCGACTTGTTATCACTTGGTGCCTCACGCGTAGTTTCTCTCATTGATGAGGCGGTGTCAATGATTTACCCGTTTGATTCAGGGCAACTCAGTTTTTCAAGCTGGGGTGTCGTCAGCAGGTAGCGATCGCCGTGTAGGCGTTTGGTTTCCCAGCTATGGCCGAAGCTCTAGGCGAGCTTCGCTACGGCGATACAGTCTCCAGTTTTTCAACCTGGGCAATGTCGTTTGGGGCTCTGAGCCGATAACGCTGTCGGCTCGGAGAGCCGAGCGACAATGGGGAACACTCCCAAGTGAAGAAGTGATTGGCCCTGATGGATGGTTTTTAGCAATTTTGCAAATCGCATTTTGGATTCACAGGCGCAACCAGAGATGGGTTGTAGGGAATCGTTGCTATCACGTAATCGGTTCGCTGTTTTTTCCGACTATGTCTTTGGGGTTGTGGCGTTCGTGTTAGTGCTTTGGAGAGGTTGGCTGATGGGGCAAGGGTGATGTCTCGCGTGCGATGAGATACGCGTGCCTGATGTCGCTGTGGTTCTATTTATAGAAATTGTGTTTTTTTAGCGAAGGTTGGGTCATTGTTTGGGTTGTGATCGGGGGCGAGAAAGAGGGTGCCGAGGGCCGAAAGTCTTGGCGATGTTCGATACGTTGCTGGCCGAAAGTCTTGGTGATGTTCGGTACGTTGTTGGCCGAAAGTCTTGGCGACGTTCGCTACGTTGTTGACCGTCGGATTAGCGTCTTTGCGGCGTGGTATTTCTGGTTTGAAATCTGTTGGTGTGAAATTTTCGCTTGCAGTTGCTGTAGTGACGGGTGTACATTTGGTGACTGCTGTGTTGTGGCAGTTTTGGTGAATGGAAGGAGTGCCGGTGGCGAGTGATAAGCTTCGGCCCAGCGATTGCTTTCACGATTGTAAACCAACTTGTTCGTTCGGTAGGGGGGCGATGCGATGCCGTCAGATTTGTTTATTAAGCCAGGAAGTGCTGAGCAAGAACTTCGGTGGGCCAAAATTTGGATGGGTAAGTTTAATGACTTCATAAAGAGGTATCCGTCGAACGGTTTGAGTACCAAGAACGACGGGAGGAGCGTAAATGGATCAAGGTCGAATGAATTGAATTCGCGTGATTCAGGTTCAGCCGAACCCGTTGCTGAAGCCTCCCTTGGTTCACACCAGGCTGGAGAGCTTTCCGATAAAAAGATCGCTGGGAAAGAACTTGCGGGCAAACAGGTTTGCAGCGATCAACCGTCCGAGGTCAAGCCACGTGAACCGTGGGTTGAAGCCGTCGAATCCGACGGGTTGGGATTAGATCCATCGGTGTTGGGTGATTTCACCGCTTACAATGTCGTTCGTTTTTTAAGGTCCAAACGGGATCTCGGGATGCCGGGATGGAAACGAATGAAAATCATTCGAGCTTTGATGGTCTATCGACGCTTGGTGATGTTTTTGCCGGACGATGATTTGATTCCTCTAAAGCAAAAGATGGAAGAGATCATTCTGGTGGAGCGGTGCAAGGAAGCTGGCTACGGATCGGTCGAAGAGTCGGTTGGAAAGATCGATCCGTCGGAGATCGATGCAGTTCAGGAGTTCCGAAGAGCCTTGCGAAAGGATGGCAAGCGATTGCAAACCGAGCGATCTTATGTGGGCAAGTTAAAGGCATTTATGGCCGCCAGAGGGCTAACGAAGTTAGCGGATTTTGACGCTATTGGGGCCGGTGATGTCGAGGCACATCTGACGGATTTGGCCGTCGATGGCAACGTGGCAGCGTCGACGCAGAACACTGCATTCCACGGGTTGCTGGCGTTTTTTAAGTTGGTGTTGAAACGGGACATGGGCAGGATCGAAGCGATTCGGGCAAACAAGGGGAAGCAGGTTCCGACCGTGATGAGTTCGGATGAGGTGGCACGCGTGTTTGATGGTTTGGACGGCGTGCATTTGGTGATCGCAGAATTGCTGTACGGGTGCGGGATGCGGATCAGCGAAGCGGTTCGATTGCGGGTGAAGGATTTGGATTTTGACAATCGGCGAGTTGAGATTCATCAGTCCAAGGGCGGGAAAAGTCGAGTGGTGCCGATGCCAGAAGAGTTGGTCAAGCCTTTGCAGCGTTTCATGGCGACGCGGAAGGCTTTGCATGATCACGATCTAGCGGAAGGCAAAGCGTCAGTGTGGTTGCCGCATGCGCTGGCAAAGAAGTATCCGTCTGCTCCGCAGCAGTTTCGTTGGCAGTATTTGTTTGCGTCATCGCGGTTTTCAAAGGATCCGCGAACGGGACGGTTTCATCGCCATCATTTGCATCATGACACGTTTCCCGTTCATTTGCGTCGGGCGGTTGAGGCGGCGGGAATCACCAAGCATGTGACCAGTCATACGTTCCGGCATTGCTTCGCGACTCATTTATTGTGGCAGAATACTGACATCCGACGGATCCAAATCCTGCTTGGGCATAGCGATGTAAAGACGACGATGATTTACACTCACATCGATAATCGCATCGGGCCGGTCGTGGTCAGCCCGTTGGATCGATTGCGATCGGACAATCGGACAGACAGCCGGTCAGTTTCAGATTGCTGTGACGCGGAATCGTCGCACCCGAACGTTGATGGAGATGGCGAAGTTCGTGAGGTCAGCGTGGGTTATGAAGTCAACCGAACGATTTTGGTTGAAGCCGCGCAAGCGAAGCAGCATCGATTGAAGAGTTATGGCGGGCGTTTGGTTTTTGAGGACGCTGCGATGAAACGTCGTCGAGTGTCGTGTTTACCCATGCGTCGAACTGCATTGGAAGTCGATGAGTTTGCCAACCGCATGCTTGCACGTATCTTTGAATCAGCGAGGCCTGGTGTGTTGTCAGCTTAGCAGCGAGTCGGGTGTGGAAACGCAGCTGTGGTTTGCTGTTTGCAGGCTAGTCGAATGGTGGTTGCTTTGGGTGTGAGAAAAACGAATGGATACAAATCGTTTGACGGTGGGATCAGTGAAGGTGATACCCGGCCTGTTTATCTGTTGGTATTGCAGGACGTCGCTTTGGCTTGGTTTGGCTTACGGGTGTGTCGTTTTTGTAGAGAAAGCCGCCAAGATTTTTGGTTGTGATAGGGGGCTTGGTGCGGGCCAAGAATTTTGGCGACTGCCGCTACGTTTCAGAGTTGGGGTTTCGTGAACCGAGAACAGGGAAGTGTGGTTCGCGATGGATCGGTTGATGGTTCCGTTGGTGCGCATGAAAAAGCACCCGGTAAAGGGTGCTTGGTGATGCGTCGTTAGTGCATCGTCGGTGCGTTTGCGGTGCGTTTGCAGTGCAGGGACTTTTGTTATCGATCTAGCTGCTTAGCAAGACTGCGAAAGCTTGGAGGTACTTTTCGACGGTTTCAGCGGAAACCTTTTCCCACTTGGACGTCTTGTGACGCAGCAGCGCCAGCTTGAATGATTCCACTGCGTCGGAAAGGTCATCAGGCAATTCTGGAAGCCCCGCAAACGGTTGAACCGATGCACTTGGTGGTTGGTCTGGATCAGCGATCGCAGAAATACCGCCGCTGCCTTCGTTCCCTTGGCCGCCGAGGGACATCAGTTCGTCTTCTTCGCCAAAGTCAGGTGCTTCGTAAACCGGACCCGAAGCGACACCTGATTCATCGCCGTATTGTTTCGTGCGTCCGCCACCTTCGGCGGGCAAGTTGGGTTCAACGTCTTCGTCCAAGTCGACTTCGACGATTTGGGAACCGGTGGGGCGGTTCGATTCGATCGCCCCGTGTGCTTGCCAGCGTTGTTCGCGCATTCCCGCAACCGACCAATTCTCTTTCGTCGCACCTTCCAACCACATCGGTGCGTCTTCCCAGTCGAGCGCCGCCAGAAAGTGGCTCCAGTAGAGACCGGCATAGGTTTCGTAGGTGGAAGCGAATCGATCGTAAACGCGGCGAAGTCGACCAACGTGCGGCGCGGTCACGCCGCCAACCCGGCGGGTCCATGCTTCGTCGCTGTACTGGCTGGATTGGACGCCCGATTCGATCAAAGCCGCACGCCATTGGCTGATGATGCGACCTTTTTCCCAATTCGATGTGCTGATCAATTGGTTCCATTGACCAACGAAGGGAACGGCAAGTTCAACGAGCTGTTCCTCTTCCTCGGCTTCGGCTGTTTCCCTGACTTCGGCTGTTGCTGAAGCAGCATCGGATTCTAATGCCGCATCGGATGAGCGAGGTTCCACTACGCTGTCGCCATTGGAGTCATCATCAGCAGCATCAAACGCCGCTTTGGCTTCTTCAATTTCGACGGATGCTTCGGCATCAATGGAGTCTAGGGAATCAGGGTCGATCGATTCCAGCG
>CAYVAN010000286.1:1161-4524 GCA_964449225.1 uncultured Rhodopirellula sp. | reverse complement strand
GAAAAAGATATCACAGTGGATCTTGCTAAAGATCCCAGCGGAAGGATCGTCGACCAGATCCACGAATCGAAAATTCACGCGTATTGCATTCGTTTCTTAATGTCCTCGCTGCATCGCGTCCTGAACCTTTGCGAAAAAAGTCGACTTATTACGCTGGTATCGTTCAAGGTTGCCCTCGGTGTTCTTCCAAGCGGCGACCTTGATTTCTTCAAGCTCGATGGCAATTTCAGGATGTTGTCGCAGGTAATCACGTAGGGCAACTGCACGACGCAGGATCGCTGAATCCTGTTGAACAAGAAAGATGCGGTGGCTCGCATCGGGCGCTTCTGCGTCGGTTAGTCGAGGTTTGACCAGCGTGATTGCACCATCAGCCCAAAGCGGCGATTGCACCACGCGATAGTTCAAACCCTCGATGCGGTTGGCGGCTTCGGTGATTCCGCAGTCTGGGCTCGAATGGTTGCTGGAGGAATCTATTGATGAATCATCCGTCACGGCGATGGCAATCACATCGATGGTGGGTCTGGCAATCAAACCCGAGATCGCTGTGCTGCCGATATGATGGGCGGCCGAGATCCAACCGTCGCAGCTAAAAAAGATGCTGCTACGAGTCTGTTCAAATTCTTGACGCCAACGTGGGTCGTAGTGCATCAAGCGAACTTGGTCGTCGGACATGGCGTGGATTCCCAATCGTGGCATAAAAAAACCGAGCGTGGTGCATTGCAACACGCTCGGTCATTGTTTGACAGTCGGCAAGGTCTACTTACCAGTCAACATCGCTAGCCGTGATGATTCCACTTGTTCGCGAACCGATTCCACGTAGGCAGCATCGGCTTTGCAAAGTCGCGTATTGGGAACCGTACAAGTGCGACCATTGGTCTTAAGCAATCGAACGTGGTCATCAGTGATCTCGATCAATCGACCTTCGACGTTGTAAACACCGGTATTGTCAATCCAAGTTCGTACACGAGTCTCATCAAGACTGTTTGTTGGCATTACGTTCTTCGATACCACCTGAACTACGGCTTCTTTGATAGAAGCTGGCGATTCTTCGGCAACGCTTTTTGCTGGTGCAGCGTTTGCGCCAAACAGATCATCGATGTCAAAGTCGGCGTCAGCTTCGTTGGAAACGTTATTCGACGGTGCATCGAAGATTTCGTCCGACGTAACTTCGGTCGACTCAGACGAACCCAAGATATCATCGATCGAGGTTTCTTCGCTGATAGTCGAAGCGACATTGGAGTTGTCTTGTGATGATGTATCACCGAACAGGTCATCAATCGAGGGCTGTTCGTCGGTATTCGGCATCGAGTCATTGGTATTCGCCGGTGGATTTCCAAACAGGTCGTCCATTTCGTCGGCGGGTTGATCCGCAGGAGTGCCCGCCGGAGGATTACCAAACAAATCATCCATGGAACCTTCGGCTTCGACCGCCGCGTCGTCGGATGATCCGCCGAACAGATCGTCGTCATTCATATCGGCCGATTGAGCCGGTGCAGTTTCATCGCTGCCACCAAACAGGTCATCAGCACTCATGTCATCGACGGGCTGGTCAGCCGGTTCATCGACTGAGGTGTCATTGGACGGCCCACCGAACAGATCGTCATTATTAGCATCGGTCGTTGGATCTGGCTTAGGCTCGAGTGCCATTTCAGGTTCGTCAGAAGCCGGTTCGGGCTCAGTCTGTTCGACTGCTGCTGGCTTAGACTCCGACGGAACCGGAGGCGCAGCTGATGTCTCGGAATTGAATGGTTGTTCGGGCTGCTCGATGGTCTCTTCTATCGGAGCAGGCGTTGAGGATTCGACGACGGTGCCCTGTCCAATGTTTTGGTCATAGCTTTGTTGAAAATTATCAGTCAACGGTGCAGCCATCATAGCGTCGTCGACGATCGTACCTTCCGATGGATGCTCGATGGGAGTACCCATCTCCATAGGCATGCCCATGTCATACGAAGAACTCATTTCAATCGGCGCCGACATTGCCCCTGAATCGCCACAGCATGATGGGACGGCTGAGTGGTCACAGCAAGGCATTGACACTGCCGGAGCAGCCGGCAAGCTGGAAACGGGAGGTACAGAACAGCATGCTGGTTCTGCGTTACAGGATGGTGAAGGCGGCGGGCAAGCGGGTTTGGCCACCACGTTGCAACGAACCACTGGCTTACAACAGTGATGTTTCAGCTTATGTCGAAGCCAGCCAGCCGAAGCAGGGCTGCCACCGAGTAAGACTGTTAAGGCGATCACCAGTGACCATTGGGCTGAACACTGGGCAGAACGTCGAACCGTACGATTCATAGTAACCTTTTGACTCCTCTGCAGTCTCGGCTGCAGATCAGATAGCGGAGGAAGTTTGTTCGTGAAAGGACCGCTACGAATCGAAATCCGCAACGTCATCAATTGAATTCCCATGCTAGTTCGCGCCAAAAATAACAGCAAGAAGCGAAGTTTGGCTAAAGTAGATACTTTGCGGCGAACGTTCGGCATTTAAGGGTTATCAGGCCGGATTCGGCTCCCCATGGCGAACAAAATTCGTCAAACTGGAGAAATTCGGCCAGGGATTGATTCCAAAGCGAGCTTTAAGAATGCTTCCAGAGTAGCGGGAAACCAAGGTAAATCTGATGATTCGGTTCTTTCAAGGACTCTTTGCCTCGATGAGTTTGGAACGGAAGTGCCTTCTGTTTTTTGGCTCTGCGCTGCTCGTTTTGATGTTCGGAGCCTTCTTTGTGGTCGAAATGCTCGGACGTCGTCTGGTTGAAAATACGACGCTGACGCGGGCAAGTGACTACAGCGATGCGGAAATGTATCGCATTCATTCCCGGTCAATTTGGGAGGCGGATCACGACGAACCGACCTTACAAGCTAAGTCAGAAGAGCTTGATCGGCTTCGAGCATTACTGCTATCCGCTGACGAAAATGGCGAAATCATTAATCAGCATCAGTTTCTGGGACTGACCGATCCGGTTCGTTACAGCAACCTTCCGTCTCGGGATGTTTCGATTCAACTACCCGACAGCACCGATCCAGATTTAGAATTGGATCTAGCAGCGCAACAGTCCATCACTGAACACGGTCTGTTACAGGATCTGGAGTCGAAGTATCGGCTGACTTTAGCAAAACGGATCGCCGATGTTCGCCCAGATGTTTCGCAGCGTTTGGATTTGGCAGAAAACGAACCGATGAGCCAGCTAGGGCCCGGTTTGGCTGGACCACTTCACAAAAAACGCGGGCCAATCGATGGCAAGTTTATTTTCTACCGACCGCTCTTCTTTAAACCAAGCTGCATGACATGCCACGCGCCCGAGGGCACGTTCTCGCTTGACCCTGATGGCGACCCGATTGAGTTGGCGAATCAATATCCGTTTCGCG
>CAYVAN010000286.1:0-1151 GCA_964449225.1 uncultured Rhodopirellula sp. | reverse complement strand
AAACGACCTACATCCGAGCGATCGTGGTTGCTTTGGGGATGCTAATCGTTGCGGTCACTTTGTTTGTGCTGCATGCGATCGTTCGTCACTTAGTGCTGTATCCGATGTACCATTTGCGTGACGTTAGCGACGCGATCACCCATGGTGACACCAACCAACGTGCCGTGATTGAAACGGAAGATGAGTTTCGTGAATTGGCCGATGCGTTCAATCGAATGTTGCGTCACATGACCGAAACCCAAGATGAGATACAGGAAGTGAATCACGAACTCGATTCACGTGTTGACCAACTGGCTCAATTGAATTTGCAACTCTACGAAGCCAACCGATTAAAGTCCGACTTTCTGGCCAACATGTCGCACGAGCTACGAACACCGCTCAACAGTATTATCGGGTTCTCTGAAGTCTTGCAGGGAATCGATTCACTTAATGACAAACAACGAAGGTATGCATCAAACATTCAAAAATCGGGGCGTTTGTTGCTTGAAATGATCAACGACATTCTTGACTTGGCAAAAGTCGAAGCTGGCAAAATGGAGATCCGTCCCAACGAGTTTGATCTGGCGCGGCTGGTGTCGGCACAGTGCGACATGATCACTTCGCTTAGCGAAGACAAGAACATTTCGTTGTCAGTGGAAGTTCCACATCAATTGCCAAAGGCTTATCAGGATCCGAACAAGCTTGGTCAAATCATCAATAACCTGCTTAGCAATGCGATCAAGTTTACGCCCCAAGGTGGAATGGTCACCGTGCGTATTTCAGATGCCCAGCAGGGGAAATTCCGACTGGAAGTTGCCGATACCGGGGTCGGAATTGCCGAAGAAGATCAGGAGATTGTGTTCGAGAAGTTCAGACAGAGCGGGAAAGTTCTCGAAGGCGACGGACTGACTCGCGAGTACGCCGGAACAGGTCTAGGTCTTTCGATCGTTAAAGAACTTGCCAAACTGCTCGGCGGCGAGATCGACTTTGAAAGTGAGCTTGGACGCGGAAGCACGTTCTGGGTCACGCTGCCATGGCGTTTAGCACCTCGGATGCCGGTCAGCGTACCGATCCGCAATCTGGATGCACCGGTCACAACATAGTGTCGGACTAGCTTCGTAGCGAAGCTCGCGCAGAGCTTCGGCGATTGCAGCGAAACCGAACGCCTACGC
>CAYVAN010000285.1:0-4584 GCA_964449225.1 uncultured Rhodopirellula sp. | reverse complement strand
CGGGGGGCGCCGCGCCCCCCGCACCGCGTAACCTGCTTCGCGAGCCACGCCTAATGCGCAATGGGCTGGGAGAGCCGAGCGACAATGGGGAACGTTCCAAAGTGAAAAGCTGAACAGCCCGTCTCTTTTGTGACTGGTTTTGGGACTGGTGCGATGAAAACCGCAATATGCGGCGTTTAGATTCGGTCGGACTAAATAGTTATCCAACCCTGGCAGGCCTTTAAACTGGTTACCCACGGTTAAGGCTTGAAGAAGTTGCGTTGCGCTTGTGCGATAGGTTTCGGCAATTGGCGATGCCAAAGGCGGTCGATGCCCATAATCGCGGGTGAACGCAAAGCCACGCGTCGGATGACTTTTGTCGTGTGCCCCTTCATTAGACCCTCTACCGGAAACAGTGAACTTGATGCACCTCTGGTGGTGATCTCGGTAGACTAACCGCAACCGGAGCAAAACTGTTTTGCTTCGGGCTAGGTCACTTGCTCTCCAAAAAACAATTCTTGTCCCCCATGACGCGCCGATTGCAACCACGAATCCTGCTGACGCTCTTTCTAATCTTGATCGCCATGGTGGTCTCGCTGGCTACGCGTGATGCGCTGTCGCAACAGCTGACACTGACGCCGCCGCGTAGTGATTTCGGGAGTGTGTCGTTGGATGATATCGAAGCGGAACTCTCTGCTGTCGATGACAATGCTGCGATGGATGAAACGCAGAAATCTGCTGCGAAGGATATTTTGCAACGAGCGAAAAAATCACTCGAAAGTGCCAATACCGAAAACAAGCAGGCCCAACAGTTCAAGACAGCGATTGGCTCGGTTCCTGAACAAATCGAAAAGCTAACCGAGCAGATTGAAACGCTTGGAAAGGTTGAGGTCGAAATTGACGAAACACAGTCCATCACTGCTCTTTCGCAAAAGTCGGCTTCGGTCAATGCAGAATTGCAGAAATCGACCGACAGTGCGGCAAGACTGGCAAACGAACCGACGCTGCGAAGGACACGTTTGGCAGAGATCCCAGGGCTGATTGCAGAAGTCGACCGAGAGCTCGCGGATGTGGAGAAACAACTGAGCCAGCCGCCACCCGCCAACGAAACACCCGCTGAATCAGGCACTCGAAAATTGTATCTGCTGGCACGAGCCAAAGAGCTCAGTGCTGCTGCCGAACGCTTGGCGGAAGAACAGTCTTTTTACCTTGCGACCAACGAACTATTGCCATTGGAGCAAAAGTCGGTGGACACGAAGATCCAGCTTCTCAAATCCGAACTAAAGTTGTTGCAGGATTCGATCACTGAACTGCAATCCAAAGCGGCTCGTGAAACAACCCAAGCACTCAAGAAAACCACCAACGATGTTCCCGAGTCATTGCGGGATCTTGCCAAAATAAATCTTGAACTTGCACAAAAGCAAGCCAAGCTTATCTCGCAATCAACTCAATCACAGCAATCAAAGAACAACTTACAAGCTGCGGTTGCCGAAGTAACCGCAGAACTTAAAACATCCAAAGCCAGAATGAATGCAGTCGGTTTAACCGATGCACTCGGGTTGATGTTTCGACAACGGCGTCAGGACTTCGAGGATCTGCGTTTTAGGTTTTACCCCAGCGACAGTCTCAAGCAACAGATCCAACAATACCAGATCGATTCTTTTCAACTGGAAGACGAACTTAACGACATCAAGCGGTCGCTTGCTGATTCTCCGTCACCCGCGATCGACTGGGAAACGACAGAAATCCAATGGGATCAACTGCCCGAAGCGGACGCCGAGTGGGTGTTGCTAAGAAAACGTCAAAAGTTGATCGAAGACACAACGCAAAAACAAAACGAAGAACTGCAAACCTTGCTGACCAAGGAAGTTCAACAATCGGTGTTGATGCGCGAGATTGACCAATTCAATGACTTCGTCGACCGGCATCTATTCTGGACACGAAGTGCGCCAGCAATCTCTTTTTCGGAACTGAAGGTTGCCCCACAAACTTTGGGCTGGATCACGAATGCAGAAAACTGGGCAGCGGTGGGCACGCAATTCCAGCGGGTCGTTCTGGCCCGTCCACTTCACTGCATGGTTCTCGCGTTTGTCCTGCTAGGAATCTGGTACGCACGTCCGAGCTTTCGTCGGACCATCACCAAGGAAGGTGAACAGGCAAATCGATTCAATGCGACTTATGTGTCAACAATTCAAACCTTGTCCGCCACTGCTGGGGCATCGGCTGCCTGGCCCAGCTTGTTCGGATTTCTTGCCTTCCTTTGTCTGGCGACTTCGACAGGCGTTCCGTTCGTCAAGGGACTCGGGCAAGGCCTTGCTGTGGCCGCGTTGTTTGTTGCTTCACGAACGTTCTTGAAAGAAATCTGTAGGCCCAATGGTTTGGGAGACGCACATTTTGGATGGAGCGATCAGGTGCGGGTGCATCTTCGCCGTCACCTACGTTGGTACACGCTCTTGGGTGGTATCTCGTTGTTTTTTCTGGTGCTTTACCATGAACATCCTGACACGTTGAACCGGACGTTTACGACGCGAATCAGTTCCACGGCACTGTTCGTGATTACCGCTATTTTCCATCACTGTGTTTTGAGCAAACGCAGTCCTTTGTTTCCCGATCTTGTCAAAGTTAACCCTGGCGAAGATTGATTTGGATCATCGCCGTCGGTTCACCACTGTTATTCGGCTTGATGTCTTTAGCGGGCTACTTGGAAACAACCATTCGCCTGGGGCGATCGCTGCAATCAAGCTTCTTCCTGCTGGTTTTTGTGGTCGTGCTGCTTGGATTACTGTCACGTTGGCTGACACTTCATCGGCGAAATATCGCTAGGCAAAACGCAGCTGAACTTCGACAGCGCCGCTTGGCATCGATCGAAGACACAGGCAGCACGACAATCGCCAATGAAGCGGGGATTGTCTTGGAAGATGAAACGCAGATGGATCTTCCGACGCTTGATCACCAAACTCGGCTGACAGCGTTTGTTCTGGCAGCGATTATCGGATTCTTTGGACTAGCGTTTATCTGGAGCGATCTTGTTCCGGCGTTTGCTTACTTGGATGAAATTACGGCATGGTCGGTGGGCACCGGCGAAAACGTGGAAGACGTCACTCTAAAAGATCTTGCGCATATCGCCCTAACGATCGCAGCAGTCTTTTTCGCAGTTCGCAATCTTCCCAGCATGCTGGAACTCCTGGTGCTAAGCCGGACAACGCTCGATGGCGGCGCGCGCTATGCCATCGCGACACTGCTGCGTTATACGTTCATCATCGTCGGTGTGTTGGTGATCTTGAATTTGTTAAGCCTACCGTACCACCAACTTGGTTGGCTCGTCGCAGCGGCATCGGTGGGCTTAGGATTTGGCTTGCAAGAAATTGTCGCCAACTTTGTTTCGGGAATCATCTTGCTGCTGGAGCGTCCAGTTCGCGTTGGGGACGTGGTAACCATCGATGGAACAACGGGAATCGTGTCGCGAATTCAGATGCGAGCAACGACGGTAACGAATTGGGATCGCAAGGAATTGGTGATTCCCAACAAGGATCTAATTACTCAAAAGCTGCTCAATTGGTCGCTTTCCAATGTCGTTAATCGGCTAACGATCGAAATCGGAGTGGCTTACGGTACTGACCCAAACCAGGTGCGAGAAATCTTGACCAACGTTGTGGCTGGGCATCCCGGTGTGCTTGAAGATCCACCGCCACTGATCAATTTCGAGACCTTTGGCGACAGCTCGTTGAACTTTATCGTTCGATTCTACCTCCCAAAGCTTGACAACCGAGTGGAGGTAACGCACCAAGTGAATACGGCAATCGCAGAAGCGTTGACCAAGGCGGGCATTTCCATCCCATTCCCCCAACGCGACGTTCATTTGGTCAAGCAGCCAACCAATGATCACCCTGACCAGCGATCAAGCTGACCAGTGATTAAGCTGACCAGTGATCACGCGAGCAGGTTCGGCAAACGCTGCTGCACAAAGTCGCGAATCTCGTCGCGAACGCGACTGTAATGGGCGAGTGCTTCTTGATCATTAGCAGCGTCCTTGGCAAGCTTGGGCGGATCATCGAACCCAACATGAACCAGTTTGCTTTTCGTCAAGAAAGCTGGGCAATGTTCATCTGCATGGCCGCAAACGGTGACGACTAAATCTAAGTTGACATCAGCCAGCGAATCAGCCAGCTTTGATGATTGCCCCAAAATGTCGACACCGGCGTCTTTCATGACTTGAACCGCGTTGGGGTTCATTCCATGCGCTTCGATACCTGCCGAATAGGCATTGATGGTTGATCCATGAAAATGACGAGCCCAACCTTCCGCCATCTGGCTGCGACACGAATTTCCTGTGCACAGAAACAGAACGTTCTTCTTTGACATCGGGCGTTCCTTGCTTTCGTGTGAAAACGGCGATTGATGAAAAAACGGTGCTCGCTAGACAGGCAGTCTTGCCATCAAAAGATGGCAAGACCCTGAAGAAGCAAAACGCTGGGACGGGCGGTTATTTAAAATCCTTTGAACGGATGCGCCGCGTTGTCTTTCTTTTCTAACATTTCATCCGCGGTCGGATTACTGCCAACGGCAGACTTTAATGCTTCCAAAGTAGCTTCGTAGTTGAACTTG
>CAYVAN010000284.1:0-4702 GCA_964449225.1 uncultured Rhodopirellula sp. | reverse complement strand
CGTAGAGCTTCGGCGATTGCGGGGAAACCGAACGCCTACGCGGCGATCGCTACTTACTGACGATACCCCAGCATGAAAGAGTGATTTGCCCTGGCCGATTGGCTTTACTCGGATATGTCGCAACCAGATCCACTTGCGACTTCAACAGGTCTGCTAGATATAGAACATCGAAGCATCGTCACGCGTTACTTGGTGAACCATGTCGATCAAACGTTTGCTTGCCAGGACACTGCGTGACGCATCGGCGGCCTCTTGCCAAATTTCCTGCAACATTTCGTCTGCTGCCGTCGGCGTTGCTTCGGTGCGACATCCGCTTTCTTGGCATCCCATCGCTTCGGCAATGTCCAGCAGCGTCAAGGTCGACGCATCGACCAACAGCCGATACCCACCGTGGCTGCCCCGAATGGATTCGACCAGCCCGGCTGATCGCAGCGTTCGTAGGATCTGAACCAAGAATGGGCCGGGCACACCGTGGCGATCGGTAATCTCGCGGATTGAAACCGGTGCAACGTCATCTTGCCGTGCCGCCAACTCAGCCATGGCCAAGGCAGCGTAATGCACGCGAGCTGATATCGTCATTCACTTCTCCTTTGGCGATGGGGAATGTTTACTGGCTGTGTAAACCGCATTCGGTTTTCTTGAATCCACTCCAACGTCCCGCCCGCTCATCTTCGCCCGGTTGGACTGCGCGTGTGCAAGGAAAGCAACCCACGCTGCTGTAGCCCTGGTCATGAAGCGGGTTGTAAGGAATGTCTTCATCATTGATCAGTGACCAGACTTCCTTTTTGGTCCAGTTTGCCAGTGGGCTAACTTTGACCAATTGGAACTTACGGTCCCAACCAACAATCGGTGCTTTCGCTCGGTCAGGACTCTGGTCGCGACGAATCGCACTGGCCCAGGCGTGCTTGCCCTTGGCTGCTTCGTGCAGCACTCGCAATTTTCGATCAAAGCAGCATTGATTGGGATTGGTTTTGTACAAGGGACCGCCGTGCATCGCTTCGTATTGTTCGACCGTCGTATCAGGCAACTTGTATTCAACTTCGATGCCGTACTTTTCTTTGACTCGTTCGCGTAAGTCCAGTGTTTCTTGAAATTGGTAACCGGTATCGAGATTAAAGATCGGGGTTTCCGGTGCGATTTTGGACAGCATATGAATGATCGTCATGCCCTCCGGGCCAAAGGCCGTCGCCATCGTGAAGTTCGGTGCGAAACGTTCGACGGCGTACTCAAGAATTTGCTGTGGAGAAGACGATTCAAGCTTCTGGCTCTCGGCTTCTAACTCTTTTAGAAAATCGTCCGTCGGATTAAGCGGCGGATCGGCGACCAGGGCTCCACGCGGAGTCTCGTCATCGATTTTCAAAAGGGGAAGCGGGTCTTTGGCGGTCATGATGGATAGCTTGGGTGCGTCCCCAGGCGATTGTTGTTGAGTGGCTCGGGCGGACATGGACGCCGTTCCTTGCACGGGAATTGTGCGGCTTTTCGATATCGTATTAACCTGATCAAGATAGTCAAGTATAGGATCGTCCGCCAGCACAAGCTTGTTGAGCCAAATCGAAGCAGAAATCGGTCAAGATTGTCCTTGGGGCACAAGCTACAATCAAATCAAGGCAGGAATTGCCAATCATCTCCCGCCAATTGAGCGAGCAAAACCATGATTCAAGAGCAAAAGCAGTTCTGGTTATTGCCGATGGTGATTGCCCTTTTCGCAAACGTGACGCTCTTCGCCGATTCCGTTGAACTAACCGGCAGCGGTCAATTGACCGGAAAAGTCGCGCGCAAGGGCGATTTAGTCATCGTGCGAATTGACGATGACATTCAGGTGGCGCTTCCCGGCACACGGGTAAGCCGTGTCGTCGAATCAGAGCAACTGGCAAAGTATAAGTCTTTGGCTAAACAAGTTGGCGATGACGCCAATGCCCACTATCAATTGGCAAGATGGTGCAAGGCAGCAGGGAATGTTCCGGGTTTGTCCCAGTACTACACCCGATTCCACATGCAGCGTGCGGTTGAGTTGAATCCCAACCATGCTGAGGCTCGCGCTTCGTTGGGTTACACCAAAGACGAGGGAAAGTGGATTCTGAAAACCGATTTGATGCGATCGCGAGGGATGATATTCAAAAGCGGACGCTGGGTCATTCCCGAAGCCGCATCGCTGGAAGCGACCGTTGATGAATCTGAGAAAGAAGCCAAGCTTTGGATTCGCGAAATTGCCAAGCTGGTGAAGATTGTGATGAAGGGCAATCGACCTGAGAACCGCAAATACAACGAAGCGTTCGCCGAACTTAATTCTATTAAAGATCCGCTTGCGGCGATCGCCATCGCCCAGCAGTTTGAAAATTCGCGTGCGACGGGAGGTCGGGGAAGCGAGAGCCAACCGCTGTTTCTGCGACGACTTTGGATCACGCTGCTTGGACGATTTCAGACAGCGACGTCGGTGAGAGCTTTGGTCAAAGCTGGGATCGATGAACCCAATCCTGATTTGCGTGATATGGCTCTTGATCGATTGCTTCAGTATGGATCGGGAACTGCGATCGCGAACTACAAAAGGACGATGCTGTCTAGTAAAAGTAGCAACGAACTGATCAACCGCGCCGCCAGAGCTTTGTTGGCGTTTCCCGCCGATCGCGAACTTGCAATGCAGTACATCAATGCATTGGTAACGACCCACACGCAAGAAATCGCCCCGTCGGGCAATATGAATGCCACGTTCGGTGGTGCGGGTGGTGGCCTGGGCGGTATGAGCAGTGGCAGTAAAGCGAAAAGAATTAGCCAAACTCTGAATAACCAATCCGTCTTGTCTTTGGTGAAAAAGACGATTCCCGAAGTCGATTTTGGGTACGACGAAGTTGAATGGCGCAACTATCTGGCGAATCAGAAACTTGGCTTTAGCGGTGATCTGCGAAGAGACCCGTGATGCTGGATTGCTGGGATCATTTTGGTTGTTGCACTGATCGTCCAAGGCAAAGAAGCAGTGCGTCCATGGAATGCTCGCGTTCCCAGGCCGGTGCCCCCTGACAACCCCCACGTCAGGTTTGGGTTTGGATAGCTAAATTTCCAGTCGTGAGGCTATCCAGAGCACCGTTGGGAGGGGTTGGCTTGGTAATTGAAAAACCTCGCTGGACCTACGCACCGCAAGCTTGCTAGAAGCGAGTTCAGTCAGGTTGCCCGACCGCAACCAATCCACGCAAGGCGGATTTGCGAAACCCGATGTCACTTAAGAAAACGAAATAAACGATGAACGTCAACTTTTTTGAATGGCTACGCGACGGAGTCCGTCAATCGGTCCTTTTGGGTGTCGGTGACGCGATTGAACAAATTGGCACCCCTGCCGACAACGACGAATTGCATCCCAACGTCGCTGCACTGTTTCATTCAGACAGCAAACCAGCCAAGGCCACGCGTTCTGGCGGCACAGGACGCAAACGCCTCGGCAAGTCACTCAAAGACATGGATACTTCGCCAGCAAAGAAGTGACGCGAAACGGCTTGGCGGGCAGCAAAAATCCAACGATGTTTAAGGGATACAAAATACAATTTTGGTCCCGTGGTCGATGATCGAATCAATCGACAATTCTCCGCCAACATGCGTGGCTCGTTGCTTCATCGCCCGCAAACCAAAATGGCCATCATCAACCTTGTCGGGATCAAAGCCCACGCCATCGTCCTGGATCGTCAATGTTAGCGAGTTGTGATTGTAGTTCGCTTTGACTTCGATCTGTTCGGCCCGACCGTGGCCGATTGCATTGCGGCATGCTTCGACCGTGATTCGAAACGCGGCGAAAGCGATTTCTGGACTGACCGATGTTGCATCTTCATCGATTGACCAATGAATGATTTCGGATGAACGCGAATTGACGCAGGCCAGCCTCTGTTCGGCGCAGCTATTCCAGGTGCGTGCTGAAAAATCTGGTGGGAAAACGCCACCGATCATTTGGCGGCCGGACTCCATTGCCTGATCGAGCCATTGCGCGACATCTCTCAGCCGCATCAGATGTTCTTCAGAGGTCTCTGAGCCGATTTCTCTCAGTAGACGATGGACGTTTGCCGAAGACGCGAACAGCAGCGGCATAAGCTCGTCGTGAATTTCGCTGCCAAGAAGGGCGGCTTCTGCATCGATCAACCGAACCAGCCCTTTTTGTCGAAGCTTTCGACGGCTTTCTCTTCAGTTCCTTGAATGTCGAATAGCTTATTGAGCTTCGTAATTTTAAAAACTTCCATTACGTTTGGGCTAACTTCGCAAAACTTCAACTCAATGCCTTGCGCCTTGCATGTCTTGTTCATCATCACCAATTTGGTGATCATCGCCGAAGACATAAAAGAGACGCCGCGGAAGTTGAGCAGCAGTTTCTTCTGAGTCGCACTAGGGACCGCTTCTTGAAGCTCTTTGCCAACTTGCTCAATTCTCTGGCTATCTAAAATTTTGCTATCGGTAAATCCAAGTATCAGGATCTCACCTTGATGCTGAGTTGTGATGGCAGCCATGAAATTCGATTCCAGTATCTTTCAGGATGAACGGGGCGATGTAGCCTAGTTTGTTGATGAACCAAGATCAGCCCTGCGAGATTCCTAGATTATCACCCGCCCCACCCTAAGGCAATCGACCAAGGTTCTTAGGCAGGGTGGGTCAGTTTTTCAAGCTGGGCATTGTCGCTCGGCGCGGCCCCCCCACCCAGCCAAATAACGGACCACGCAGCGCAAAGGGG
>CAYVAN010000283.1:0-4772 GCA_964449225.1 uncultured Rhodopirellula sp. | reverse complement strand
CGGGCCCCGCCGGGCCCCCGGCGCCGCCGCCCCCCCGTCCCCGGCGGGGCGCCCCCCCCCCCCACAACGGGGAACGCTCCCAAGTGAAAAAGTGATTTGCCCTGCTTTCTTGCCGCTTCGTCTTTACCTCAGTGATCATTCTTCCCTAGACTGCGGGTCGTTCCGTCAATGGATGATGGACGAGGTGACGTTCGCCGAAGGACTGGCCCATGTATCGTTTTCTACTGTGTTTCCGCTATTTGCGGACTCGTTATATCGCTCTCGCTTCGATCATCAGTGTCACCCTTGGTGTGGCAACTTTGATTGTGGTGAACAGTGTGATGGCGGGTTTTTCCGCTGAAATGCATGACCGGTTGCACGGTTTGGCGTCCGACATCCTGATCGAATGTCACACCAGTGGCGGGATGCCAGACCCAGATGAACAGCTTCGCAAGATTAACGAGGTTTGCGGCGATCAGATCGCAGGCTCGTCCGTTTCAGTTCATGTGCCAGCGATGCTGGGCGTTGATTTCAATGGTCAACTGGTGACCCGTCACGTTAATCTGGTTGGAATTGACCCTGAAACCTACGACAGCGTCAGCCATTTTGGTCGTTATCTGCTTCATCCTGAAAACCAGGATCACGCGACATTCGAGCTGCGACAGAAAGGCTACGCACCCGACCGCGACAATTTCCCTCGTAGCGGCTGGGATTATCGACACGCGAAAACTCTTTACGAACGTGAGCTAAAGATAGAACGAGATCGGATTGCGGCGTTGTCGCAGCCTTCGGTTTCTGAGAATTTACCGACGGGGCCTTCGATGAGCTTCGGAGCCCCCGCAGTGCTAAGTGAGCGGGCCGATGGCCAAGTCGCTGAAGAATTCGATCCCATGGTCGACCAGTTTCCCGGTCTGGTGTTGGGGATTTCAACATGCAGTGTTCGCTACCGTGACGCTGAAAACAACGTGATGGATCGGTTCTATTGCAGACCCGGTGACGACGTTCGCATGATGTTCCCCGGTGCAGCGGATGACATTAAGGTCGTCAACCAAAAATTTACCGTCGTCGACATGTACGAATCTGGCATGAGCGAGTACGACAGCACGTTTGCTTTTTGTCGCCTGGATCAGCTACAAGAATTTCGCGGCATGATTTCACCTGAAACGGGAACACGCAGCGTTACCACGATTCAATTAAAACTCGCCGCCGGTGCAGATTTGAATGCCGTTCGTGACGCACTGCGACGCCGCTTTCCGCCGGATGTTTTTGCTTGGGACATCCAGACTTGGCGCGACATGCAGGGCCCGCTGTTGGCAGCGGTGCGATTGGAAACGATGATCCTAAACATCTTGCTATTCCTCATCATCGCAGTGGCTGGTTTCGGAATCCTTGCGACGTTCTTTATGATCGTTGTCGAAAAAACTCGCGACATTGGCACACTGAAAGCACTCGGTGCGTCCGGCGGAGGTGTGATGAGTATCTTTTTAAGCTACGGGTTGCTGCTGGGGATTGTCGGCAGCGGAGCGGGTCTGGTCGGTGGTCTGATATTTGTCGACAACATCAATAAGATCGCTGGAGTGATTGAAAAGATCACCGGACAAGAGGTCTTTGACCCGACGGTCTACTACTTCAGCGAAATCCCAACCATCATCCATCCATTTACATTGGTGTGGGTGATGATCGGTGCGATCACGATCGCGGCGATGGCCAGCGTCTTACCAGCCATGCGTGCCGCCAGAATGCACCCGGTGCGGGCGCTTCGGTTTGAGTAAAGCCTCAGGCTTGAGAAATGAAAAGACGGATGCGTCGGTCAGTAAAAACACAGGCTAGAAGCCTATGCCACTTTTTTAGCAGTGATATGAAGAATTCTGAAATCGTTTTATCCGCTCGTGATATCTACAAGAGCTATCACAAAGACAAGATCGAAGTGCCTGTGTTGCGAGGCGTCGATGTCGACGTTAGCACCGGATTGGTCACGGCTTTGGTCGGTCGCAGCGGTAGCGGTAAAAGCACGCTGATGCATTTGATGGCAACCTTGGACCAGCCCGATCGTGGCGAAATCTATTTTCGCGGCGAACGCATGGACAATGCCAGTCGACGTCGACGCGACCAATTTCGAAACCGCGACATCGGAATCATTTTTCAGTTCTATCACCTGCTGCCTGAATTATCAGCAATTGAAAACGTGATGGCACCGCAAATGATTGGTCGCAGCCTTTGGAATTACGTCTGCAACCGCAAAGAAATCCGCAAACGGGCCGAAGCGATGTTGGACCGAGTGGGGTTGAGTCACCGAGCAACACACAAACCCGCAGAGATGAGCGGTGGAGAGATGCAACGAGCCGCGATCGCCAGGGCGTTGATGACAGACCCATCGTTGTTATTGGCCGATGAACCAACCGGAAACCTAGACACCGAAACCGGTCACGAAATCCTGAAGCTGCTTGCGGAACTGAACCAAAATGATGGCTTAACCATCTTGATGATCACTCACGATGAATCCATTGCCAAAAACGCTGATGTGTGTCACCGGATGAAAGATGGACAGCTTGAAACACGTGGTCAAACGTTACAGGTAGCTTAGCGTCGCCGAGTTGGTCTCAAACTCATGACCACCCATCGACGGAGGTTGAAACAACCTCCGCTACCATTTGCAGGTAATCTGCTTCCTTACGCTTTCGCGATTGCCTTGACGACGGCATCGCCCATGTCGGCTGGCGTTGGGGCGACAACGATTCCTGCGTCTTCCAGTGCAGCTACTTTCTCAGCCGCAGTCCCCTTCCCGCCGCTGATGATTGCACCGGCGTGTCCCATGCGTTTTCCGGGCGGTGCGGTGCGTCCAGCGATGAACGCTGCCATCGGCTTGGTGACGTTCTCTTTGGCAAACGCCGCTGCTTCTTCTTCGGCGGTGCCACCGATTTCGCCGATCATCAAAATCGCCTCGGTCTGATCATCCTCTTCGTACATCTTCAGCAAATCGATGAAGCTCGTACCGACGATTGGGTCGCCACCCAGACCGACACAGGTACTTTGACCAAGTCCAAGGTTGCTTGTTTGCCAAACCGACTCGTAGGTCAACGTGCCACTGCGACTCATCACGCCAACCTTGCCAGGTTGATGGATGTAGCCGGGCATGATGCCAATTTTGCATGAACCCGGTGTGATCAGCCCAGGGCAGTTGGGGCCGATCAGGATCGAATCGCTTGCTTTGACCTTTTCATAGACACGCACCATATCGACGACGGGTACGCCTTCGGTAATTGCTGCGATCACCTTAATTCCCGCATCAACCGCTTCCAAAATAGCGTCGGCGGTAAAAGGCGGAGGAACAAAAATCATGGTAGCGTTGGCACCGGTCTTGGTGACCGCTTCTTCGACGGTATCAAAGACAGGAATGCCTTCGACCGTCTGACCACCCTTTCCGGGTGTCACACCGCCAACCATCGCCGTGCCATAGTCACGACAACCAAGAGTGTGAAATTCGCCTGACTTGCCAGTAATGCCTTGGCAAATGACTTTCGTGTTCGAGTCGACCAGGATGCTCATAATAAGAGGTTTTAGATATTAGGATTTAGGTATTAGGTTTAAGACAACGGGGATGAGAGGGGCGTCAAGTTCATGGTGTTTTTCCTACACCTGAAACCTAACGCCTGATCCCTATTTGGTTGCTGCAACAATCTTTTGCGCAGCATCGGTGATGTCGGTGGCGTTGATAATGTCAATGTCGCACTCGGCTAGCATTTTGCGACCTTCTTCGACCTCGGTTCCTTCCAAGCGGACAACCAATGGAACCTGAAAGCCGACCGTCTTGCCAGCTTCGATAATCGCCGCTGCAATCGTTGTGCAGCGTGCGATGCCGCCAAAGATATTGACCAGAACACCTTTGCAATTTGGATCGCCAAGCAAAATCTGAAACGCTTCGGTAACCTGTTCCGCGTTGGCTCCACCACCGACGTCTAGAAAGTTGGCCGGCTGGCCGCCGTGGTACTTGATAATGTCCATCGTTGACATCGCAAGTCCAGCACCGTTGACCAGACAACCAATGTTGCCTTCCAGCTTGACGAAACTCAAACCCGACTTGCTTGCTCGTGCCTCGGATGGTTCGTCTTCGGTCGCATCACGCAGCGGCAATAAATCGGGGTGGCGATACAACGCATTGCTGTCGAATTCAATCTTGGCATCCAACGCGATCACCTGATCGTCGCCAGTGATTACCAGCGGGTTGATTTCACACATTGAACAATCGAAATCGACAAAGAAGCGGCAGATCGCTGGCATGAACTTGCTGGCGGCCTTTGCGGCGGCACCACTAATGCCTAGCTTCTTGCACAACTTACGAACTTGAAATCCTTCCAGCCCAACGGCGGGATCGAAGTGTTCCTTAAAAATAAGTTCAGGCGTTTCTTCGGCAACCGTTTCAATTTCAACTCCGCCTTCGGTGCTAACCATCAAGACAGGTTTCATCGCGGCACGATCCACCACAATGCCTAGGTAGAGTTCACGGGCAATATCACAGCCCGCTTCGACGTAAACCTGATTGACCTGCTTGCCCTCTTCGCCGGTTTGGATTGTGACGAGCGTTTTTCCGATCAGGCCTTCCGCTGCGGCGCGAACTTCATCGGCGTTTTTGCAAACCACCACACCGCGTTGATCTGGGTTTTCCTTGGTTGTGCCTTTGCCGCGTCCACCGGCGTGGATTTGGGATTTAACAACAGCGATTTTGTTGCCTAATTTCTCGTAGGCAGCAACGGCGTCATCGACGGTTTTGGCAATAATGCCTTCCAGTACTGGAA
>CAYVAN010000282.1:3406-4805 GCA_964449225.1 uncultured Rhodopirellula sp. | reverse complement strand
GATTGGCCCTGTGCCGAATTGTTAGCGACTTCCGCAAGGCTGCTTCGATGCTTAGAATCCGTCCCACGAGGCCGTAAAACTCGGCTTCATTTTAAGCCCAGGAAGGGAACTGCGACCCGACCCGCGACCTAAAACCAGTGTGGCCGTGACCCTGGGCCCCCGAAAACTCCTTTTGGAATTTACCTGACGATGAACGCGACCGATCTATCTCAAACGACCGATCAGCGAGTCTTCAATTTCTCGGCGGGGCCCGCCGCGATTCCGCTATCGGTGTTGCAAGAAGTGCAAGCCGAAATGGTTTGCCTGCCCGGTTCAGGTGCATCGGTGATGGAATTGAGTCACCGGGGGAAAGTGTTCGTCGACATCATCCAGCAAGCCGAAGCGGATTTGCGAACGCTTTTGTCAGTACCAGATACCCACGAAGTCCTTTTCTTGCAGGGCGGTGCGGCTCTACAGTTTTCGATGATCCCTGCCAACTTGCTAAAGGGGTCTGAAAAGACGGCTCAGTACTTGGTTACCGGCACCTGGGGTAAGAAGGCAATCACTGAAGCTCGAAAAGAAGGCGATGTGGATGCAACCTTTGATGGTTCGACGACCAACTTTGATCGAGTGCCAAGCGAAGGTGAGTGCCCAATCTCTGACAGCGCTGCATACCTCTATTACTGCAGCAACGAAACAATCCAAGGTGTCCAGTTCGCTGCGCCGCCCACCGCACCGGCATCAGTGCCGCTCGTCTGCGACGCGTCGAGCGACTTTCTTTCCCGCCCCATCGATATCGCGAATCATGGAATCGTTTACGCCTGTGCTCAAAAGAATGCTGGTCCTGCGGGCGTAACGGTTGTCATCATTCGCAAAGACCTGATTGAACGAGGGAGCGAAACTTTGCCGGGTTACTTGCTCTATAAAAATCACGCAACTGCCGAGTCGATGTGGAATACTCCTCCCACCTTTGCAGTTTACGTGCTCGGGAAAATCGCCAAATGGCTGCTCAATGACATTGGTGGTCTTGATGCAATGGCAAAACAAAACGCCCAGAAAGCAGCGATGCTTTACGAAGTCATTGATGCAAACCCCGATTTCTACAAAGGCCACGCACAAGCTGATTGTCGTTCAAAGATGAATGTGACGTTCAATCTACCATCGGATGAACTGCTAACCCGGTTTGTAGAAGAAGCCGCGAATCATAAGATCGAAAATCTGAAGGGTCACCGAAGCGTCGGCGGAATTCGGGCGAGTATCTACAATGCGATGCCTGTCGAAGGCGTCCAAGCTTTGGCCAAGTTCATGACCGACTTTGCCGCCAAGAATCGCTAAACGCATCGTAGTGGGTCTTTTTTAATATCCCGCAGCCAAAGGATCTTGAAAAAAATACACGACAACGTTTGAATATTGTCGAAAA
>CAYVAN010000282.1:0-3396 GCA_964449225.1 uncultured Rhodopirellula sp. | reverse complement strand
GCTGATGCTGGTTACATTACAGAAGAAGATATAAAAGAATATAAAAAAATCCCCACGACAACTTTTGAATCTTCTCGAAAATCATTGCAGGTCTCATGCATAAAATCCTGACGCTCAACAATATCTCCGTCAAAGGTCTCCAGCGTTTACCGCAGGATCGCTACGAAGTTGCATCGGAGATCATGCATCCCGATGCAATCATGCTTCGCTCGTTCAAAATGCATGACATGGAGATTCCTGACACGGTCGCCGCAATCGGTCGGGCTGGCGCGGGCGTCAACAACATTCCAATTGACAAAATGACCGCTCGTGGTGTCCCCGTGTTCAATGCACCCGGGGCAAATGCGAACGCGGTGAAGGAACTTGTTCTTGCGGGCCTGTTGATGGCTTCGCGAAACATTGGACCCGCGATGCAGTTCGCCGCCAGCGTCCGCGGAACCGACGCTGAAATTTCAACTGCTGTCGAAGCAGGCAAAAAGAACTTTGTTGGTTCTGAACTTCCGTCGAAAACCCTAGGTGTGATCGGTTTGGGAGCGATCGGTGTTAAGGTTGCTAACGCCGCATCGGCACTTGGGATGAAAGTGGTGGGCTACGATCCGCTGATCTCGGTTCAAAGCGCCTGGCAGTTGTCTCGCAAGATTGAAAAAGCCGTCAGCCTAGACCACTTATTCTCGCAATGTGATGCGATCACCGTTCACGTTCCGCTGTTGGATGCAACCAAGGGCATTGTCAACAAGGAACGTGTCGCCATGATGCCCAAGGGCGGCATTATCGTGAACTTGGCGCGCGGCGGCATCTGCGACGATGCGGCCGTCTTGGCAGCTTTGGACAGCGGCCATCTACACTCCTATGTCATTGACTTCCCTACGTCAGCGTTAATGACACATGAAAAGGTATTGTCCTTTCCACACCTCGGTGCTTCAACGGACGAAGCTGAAGAGAACTGCGCCATCATGGTTGCCGATAGCATTCGAGATTACCTAGAAGATGGCACGATTAAGAACTCCGTGAACTTTCCCGAAGCCGTCATGCCTCGAAGCGCTGGCTGCCGAGTCACGATTGCCAACGCCAACGTTCCCAATATGGTCGGGCAAATTTCCACGATCCTGGCCGAGGCAGGCAACAACATCGCAGACCTGTTGAACAAATCCAGAGGCGACATCGCCTACACCATCATTGATGTCGACGGCACGATCGAAGAATCCACGCTCGATTTGCTGAGAGGTATCGAGGGTGTTCTTTCGCTTCGGCATTTACCAGCGGTTGGATAAATTTGCGAGAAATGATGCAACCTGTGCATCAGCCAGAGGGTGAAAAGGGCGTAAGCCAAATTTCATCCTGGTTGCTTTCCAGAACACGCTAGGGACGCGTCGAAGCGGCTTTTTCGGCGGCTCGTGTCTCGTTTGCATCGTGAAACACGAACTTAATTGTTCTTTGCTTCTCTCTGGACCGCACGTCATAACTTTAGCTAATGTCTCAAAGAGACAGCTAATTTATTTTCGACGTGAAGGACCACTAATGCATTTACTGATGCGCTACCGTGACTTGGTGTTGCCGCTTGGCATCATTGGGTGTTTGGTGGTCATTTTGATGCCGCTTCCACCGGTGATCATGGATTTGTTGCTCGCTGGTAACATCACCGTAGGCGTGATTGTCCTGCTGACAACCGTTTATGTTTCGACACCGCTGGAATTTAGCGTTTTTCCTTCGCTTTTGTTGGCCACCACGCTTGCTCGATTGGTGCTGAATGTCGCCACGACTCGGTTAATTCTAACTGGGGCGGACGAGCGGGGGATGGAAGCGGCCGGTGGGGTCATCCAAGGGTTTGGTGAATTCGTTGCTGGTGACCGCGTCGAAGTAGGTGTGATCATCTTTGTAATTATTGTTCTGATTCAGTTTATTGTGATCACCAAGGGTGCGACTCGGATCAGTGAAGTCGCGGCTCGATTTGCGCTCGATGGAATGCCTGGTCGTCAGATGGCGATTGATGCCGATTTGAATGCAGGACTGATTGATGAAAAACAAGCTCAATCTCGCCGCGAAGAAATTTCCAGCCAGGCTGATTTCTACGGGGCCATGGATGGTGCCAGCAAGTTTGTTCGTGGGGATGCAGTCGCGGGCATCGTGATCACGATCGTCAATGTGATTGGCGGTCTGTATATCGGTGTCGTCCAGGCTGGGATGAGTATTACCGACGCTGCGGCATTGTTTACGAAGCTGACAATTGGTGATGGGCTGGTCAGCCAAGTTCCTGCACTTTTGATTTCGTTAGCCGCCGGTTTGCTGGTAACTCGAAGTGCTAAGAAAGCAAACTTGCCTGAGCAGTTCTTGCAGCAGTTGCTGGGAAACCCGCGTGCGTTGATGGTCGCTGGTGGATTCCTGTTATTGTTGATTGTGACCAACTTGCCCACCATTCCGATGGCAACGTTGGGGATCGGTTGCATTGGGTTGGCGGTAGTGATGAACCGTCAGACCGCTCAAAACGTGGTCAACGATGCAAATAAGGCAGAAGCCGAAGCGACTGCTGCGGCGGTGCCTGCGGAGAAACGCGTTGAAGATTTCCTTGCCGTTGATCCCATGGAGATGTCGATTGGCCTGGGGCTGCTGAGTCTGGCTGATCCGTCGCGGGGCGGCGACTTAATGCAGCGAATCACCGGCGTGCGGAATTCGATCGCAACAGACATTGGCATCATTTTGCCCAAGGTTCGAGTGCGAGACGAAATGAGCTTGGGTGAATTCGAATATGAAATCCGAATCGGTGGAAACCCGATCGCCAGGTCATCGGTGTTTCCCGGTCGGTTGTTGGCGATCGATGGCGGAAACACGACGGGGGTGATTGAAGGCGAACCGACGCGTGATCCAACCTTCGGCGAACCCGCAGTCTGGATTGATCCGCTGCGTCGCGAGCAGGCGGCAATTTACGGATACACCACAGTCGATCCAGGCGCAGTGTTGGCAACGCACCTGCAAGAGATTTCGAGACGTCACGCTGATGAATTACTCTCGCGAGATGCTACCAAGCACTTGATTGATGAACTCAAAGAAACGCTGCCTACGGTTGTTGAAGAGTTGGTGCCCGGTTTGATGAAGGTCAGTGAAGTGCAGAGCGTTCTGCACCTGTTGCTTCGCGAGGACATTCCGATTCGCCAACTTGGCATCATCATGGAAACCCTCGGTGATTTTGCGGGTAAGACAAAAGACCCGATATGGTTGTGCGAATACGTTCGTCACCGTCTGGCACGTACGATTAGTTCGCGATATCGCGATGAACAAGATCGTTTGCACGTGATTGCACTTGACCCCGCGATGGAGGATCGCATCGCGGCTGGAATTGAACATGGGGACCGGCGGACGGCCCGCTGTGATTAACTTCTTAACTGCTTCTTGAATTCGATT
>CAYVAN010000281.1:0-4809 GCA_964449225.1 uncultured Rhodopirellula sp. | reverse complement strand
CGGCGGGACTGTACCGCATGGTTGCGGCAATTCCCTGCCCAGCTTTCTTGGCATCCACCGCAACGCCTTTCTCTTGGGCAGAATCTCCCGGTGCCCCTTGGGCAGAAGCAGCAATCATCAAGATCACGATTGCCGTTCTTGCAAAAACGATGGGGACTGCACTCACGAAGCTGCCTTGTTGATACATCGAATGTTCGCTTAACGAGTCTGAAATGCCTGCCCACAACTTCACCTTTGTCGCTGGGCTCTCCGAGCCGATCGCGGGGTCGGCTCGGAGCGCCGAGCGACATTGCCCAGCTTAAAAAACTGATTTGCCCTGCGCGGCTTCATCCGCGCCCTGTTCGATTTGACCCTAATTCGCAATACTTTGGCAGACCAATTCTATCGAAACCTTCTGGAGAATTAAATTATGGGACGCAGTGGAGTCATCACTTTCAAAGGCAATCCAATGACCTTGCAGGGCGAAGATGTCGCCGTGGGGGCATCGGCACCCTCTTTCAATCTAACGTACGCCGACAATGGACTGCAAACATTGACTCTGGACGATCTAAAAGGCAAACCATCGATCATCAGCGTCGTGCCAAGCCTGGACACGCCGACGTGTGCCGTTCAAACAAAGACATTTAATCAGGAACTTGCCGCAATGGGCGACAAGGTCAATTCCGTCACCGTCAGCCGCGACCTCCCTTTTGCGCAAGCCCGTTTTTGCGGTGCAGAGGACGTCAAAATGCAAACGGCTAGCGATTACAAGGATCACAAGTTCGGCACCGACTTCGGCGTCACCATCGACGAACTTGGGCTTTTGACACGAGCCGTTTTTGTGTTGGACGCTGACGGCAAGGTTGCCTACAAGGAAACGGTCGCCGAAGTAACCGAAGAACCCGACTACAGCGCAGCAATGGCTGCCCTGCGAATGTTGGTTTGAAAAAGCTGTTAGCTATTAACTGTTAGCTTCGTGCCGATAGACTCTTTCCGCCAAGGCTAATTGTTAAAAGCTAATCGCTGAAAACTCTCTCATGTACGTCGTTGCCGCCCTGTACCGTTTCGTCCCGCTGGATGACTTCGCGGATCTTCGTCATCCGGTTTTGGATGCGATGAATCAGCATGAAGTTCGCGGAACGCTGCTTCTTGCACCCGAGGGAATCAACGGAACGGTTGCGGGGACTCGGCAGGGGATCGATGGCTTGTTGGAATATCTCTATCAAGACCCTCGATTTAAAGACACCGACGTCAAAGAAGCCAGCGCTGAATCGATCCCATTTCGCCGTGCTCGCGTTCGGCTAAAGAAGGAAATCGTGACGCTGGGTGTCGAGGGAATCGATCCGCTGGCCAGCGTCGGCACTTACGTCGACCCCGAAAACTGGAACGCGTTGATTGACGATCCCGAGGTCACTCTGATCGACACCCGCAACGACTACGAAGTTGCGATCGGAACGTTCCAAGGTGCCACGAACCCCGAAACAGAAAGCTTTCGGGATTTCCCAGATTATGTTGACAAGCACCTTGATCCAGAAAAGCATCCCAAGGTAGCAATGTTTTGTACCGGAGGAATCCGCTGCGAAAAATCGACGGCTCTTTTGAAAATGCGTGGCTTCAAAGAGGTTTACCATTTGCGCGGTGGAATCTTGAAGTACCTAGAAGTCGTTCCAGAGGAGCGGTCGAAATGGGAAGGAGATTGCTTTGTGTTTGACGACCGAGTGGCTGTTGGGCAAGGCTTGAAAGAATCTGATCACGTGATGTGCTACGGCTGCGGATGGCCGGTGTCGAAAGACGACCAACAGCACGAAGATTTCCGCAACGGAGTTCATTGCCCGCATTGCCGCAGCATGTTGACCGAAGACCAAATACGCCGCTTTTCCACCAGGCAATCGCAGATCGATCAAAAGCGATCGTGAAAGGTTTCAATCGGCTCAACAGCGATAAAGCTCATGCGGCAGTCAATGGTTCGATAAGATTTCGCCTGTTGATCGGCGGTAAGGATTGGACAGGCGAGATCATCTGCACCCAGATACGTTTCCAGACTTTGCTTCGATGAGCTGCGCGAAGGTTGACGATGTTTGCATTGTGTTTGTTTTCCGTCGTATCCTAATCTGCTTTAACCGCCGCGTTCGATTCATCGAGGTTTCGATTTATCAAAGTGTAGTTCACGCACTTGTTCGGGCCAGTTAGTTTAACGCGACAGAGCTTTGTCGAAATCGTCGCTTCGACGTTTGCTGATAGAGAGCCAACCCTTGATACGAAACTCGTTATGAAATCAATCGAAAAGTTTCTCGCCGCAAAAACTTATGCAGTCGCCGGTGCCTCGGCCCGGACACACAAGTACGGTTACATGGTTTTCAATGCTCTGGTCGCCTCCGGACGCGAGACCTATCCGCTGAACCCGGTCACCGAACAAATCGAAGGCCACAAGGCTTATCCAAGAATCGCGGACCTTCCCGTCGTGCCCGAAGCACTTTCGATCATCACGCCACCAGAAGTCACGCGGCAAGTGATCGCCGATGCAATCGAGGCTGGTGTGAAACACATTTGGATGCAGCCCGGTGCCCAGCACGAGCAGGCCAGCCAATCCGCACGCGAGGCCGGCATCAACGTCATCGACGACGGCAGTTGTATTCTCGTGCTTTTAGCACGTTAATTACTCGACATGAAAGTACCTGAGAAATGATCGCGGCCACGATTCACTGGTCGAACGAAGACGAAGCGTTCGTAAACCAACGATACAGTCGACGTCATACTTGGATTTTTGACGGCGGCACAAGCATCGCGGCATCCTCGTCGCCGGACATTGTTCCGGCCCCGATGTCGGATGCGAGTGCCGTTGATCCCGAGGAAGCGTTCGTGGCGTCGCTGTCGAGTTGCCACATGCTTTGGTTTCTTTCCCTTGCCGCCAAAGCGGGTTTCGTCGCCATGGAGTACTCCGATAAAGCGGTGGGAGAGATGCGAGAGAATGACGCGGGGAAATCATACATCGGAATCGTCACGCTTCGCCCCGTTGTGAAATGGGGTGGCGACCGCGAACCCACGCCGACTGAATTGCGTCGCTTGCATCATCAGGCTCATGAAGAATGCTTCATTGCCAATTCCGTTAAAACCGAAATCCGAATCGAGACTTAAATGACGCCACCGCAAACCGTTCCCGTTTGGCAAGTTGATGCGTTCGCGGATCAACCGTTCACAGGTAACCCGGCGGCGGTTTGCATTCTTGATCACTACCCCGACGACGATTGGATGCAGCGTGTTGCCGCTGAAATGAATCTTTCGGAGACGTCGTTCTTGGTCCCCGCGAGTGACCCCAATTCGTTTCACTTGCGTTGGTTTACGCCCATGACCGAAATCGATTTGTGCGGCCACGCGACACTGGCTGCGGTACACACGTTGATTCAGCAGAAATGCGTTAATCCCAACGACCCGATACGTTTTCTAACGCTCAGCGGCGAACTGCTTTGCGTAAGTTCGGGCGAACGCATGACGCTAAGTTTTCCAACAACGCCAGCCAGCAATGATGTCGATCCAGCGATGACGAAGCTTCTGCTTTCGGCACTCGGGATCGAATCGGGCGAGGTGTTGCAAACAAAATTCGACTTGGTCATCGTTTGTGACGACGCCCACACGATCGAGGCGGTCAGACCTGATTTCAATAAGCTTGAAAGAATCGAAACTCGCGGAGTCATGGTCACGGCACCGAGCGATCGCGTCGGCGTCGATTTTGTTTCTCGATTCTTTGCACCCCGGTGCGGCATTAACGAAGATCCCGTCACCGGCTCGGCGCATTGTTGTCTCGCACCCTATTGGGCGACCAAACTACAGAAAACAACTCTGGTCGGCTATCAGGCTTCGCGACGCGGCGGAACCGTTCATTGTGAAATTGTCGACGATCGCGTCAAACTCTCCGGCACCGCCGTGACCGTCATGGAAGGGCGATTGACCAGCGAAGTCACAGATATTGTGAAAGATCCTGACATGCGGAATCTTTAACAAGATTCACGACGCCTGGCGATCCATTTCCGTCGATCTTCCACGAATCGTGTTTCAATTCGGTGACAAAGAATCCATTGCTGTTACGCGATTTTGTACCAACTCGGCTCACCAGTTTCGCGGCGGATTTGCGAAAGCTGACCCATGTGTAGGGCGATGTGAGTAGTAAAAACGTGACCAAGCAAATCGCCCACCGTTGGCAGTTCTTCGGCAAGGAACGGTGTCGGTTGTTTTTCGGAAAAGACAGCCGGATTTGCCGCTAAGACTTTGGCCTTTAGCTCGTCGCCAACGGTTCGAAAGTGCTCAAGCAGTTCGGCTTGGCTGCGTCCGTCATCGCCGATCGCGCCACCGAGACTGCCCGGTCCGTAGGTTGGCATCATCGCGTCGATTGCTGGGGTGGGTTCCCCAAGCAACATCAACCCAAAGTCCATCCCGAGTGCTAGGTGTCCGAGAATCCACTTAGGACTATTGGCGTTACCGCGAGGCACGTCAAATTCATCCTCGGGGATACTCGCCGCCATTTCGGCCGCCATGCCGCGCATCAAATCAAACAGTTTCGCCATGTTTTTCCACTGGTCCATCAAGTTTCCCTTTCAATCATGTGCGTGAAATCAGTCGTACTAGAACGATTGCGATCCGTAGTATGGCATGGGTGAACACCAATCATACCCGCCATCAAAGCTGGTCATCAAACCGGGTTGGGCGATTTGTTTGGATGGAGATTCGGTTCAATTCTGTCTTCTTGTTACGACGTTCGCGAAGTGTCCCGCGTTTCGACACAGGGCAAATCACTTTTTCACTTTGGAGCGTTCCCCATTGTCGCTCGGCTCTCCG
>CAYVAN010000280.1:0-4840 GCA_964449225.1 uncultured Rhodopirellula sp. | reverse complement strand
GCTTTTTTCCAGCATGGATGGATTGAAGAACTCATGATTCACGAACTGTCCCACGCTTCGCTGCAGCGTTACGTATTAGCGCATGAAAGTGTTTACCAGGGGCAATTGACGAATTGGTGGGACTACTTTGCCGCACGCGACAACGATCATGTGACTGAGTATGCAATGACGAACCGAAGAGAAGACTTCGCAGATACGTTCGTTTTCTGGCTTTGCAACAAATTTAGATCCCATCGGGATTACCAGAACTCAGTCGCGAACGGGATTGCGAGGGTTCCTGGTAGGGTCTTTCTTTTGGAAGACCTGAACACGCGATTTAACTGGAACGCTAGTTGGTAGTGGTCGCTAGGATAGACGCGTTCGATAAAGCTCTCGAATGAGAGAATCGCGTCAGGATGAGAAATTGACGAATCAGTTTTGCGTGAATGGCTGTGGCGTCATCGGTGTAGGCAATTGCCTACGCCGAAGGCGTTCAACCCCATTGCCTCTTATGCCTTGCGTCCGAGTGTTGACCCCATCTCGCTGAAGCTCGGATCCCCGAGGCAATGGTGTTGAACGCCCTCAGCCTTATCTGCTCGTGATTGTGAGTAACTAAAAAGATCACGCGTCTGGATGCTTTTGTCGGGCGCGTCTTGAAAAGATCCGCTAACGCCAACCTTAATCTTGATCGTCTGCACCGTCGTTTTCGAAGTGTGCTGGGGACCAAGTTTTCTTGTGACGATTTTTCGCTCGATTATTCCCACTTCTTTTGAACCATTGATCATGTCGCTATTTACCACCGGTTTCCCTCGATCGAAATGGGCGATTGCTTTGATCGCTAGCCTGATTTTCGTGGGTTGTTTCGGTAGGCAACTTCTTCACGCCTGCCCTTTTTGTACTGCCGTTACCCAAACGCTAAGCCAGCAAATCGAGACCATGGACGTGGTGTTGATTGCGTCCGCAGACTCGCCCGAAGCTTCGGAGGATATTCAACAACGCGAAGTGTCGATGAAAATTGAGTATGTGATCAAAGGAAAACAGTTTGTCGAAATTGAGGGAACTTTGACGCCACTGTATTCAGGAAAGGTCTTCAAGGGAGATCGGTTTTTGCTGACCGGAGCTGGCACGGAAGAGATTCAATGGTCTTGCGTACCAATCACTCCCCGAGCAGAGCAGTACGTCAAGAAGCTTTCCGAGGTTGACAAGCGAGATGAGATTGACCGGTTACGATTCTATCTGAAGTATCTGGACGATAAGGAAAAGTTGTTATCACAGGACGCTTACGACGAGTTTGCGACTGCTCCTTATCCCACGCTTAAAAAGATGAAGGATGACTTTGACCATGATCAAGTGCTGCAATGGATTCACAGGTCAGAGATGATGCCAACGCGCCGGCGATTGCACTTGATGATGCTAAGCGTTTGCGGAACAGAAGACGATCTTCCATTGATCGAAGAAATGTTCACCAGCAATCGTAAGACGGCCCGCTCGGGACTCGACGCGATGGTCGCGTGTTACTTGATGTTATCTGGTGAAAAGGGACTCGCAACGATTCGTGATCACTTCTTAAGCAATCAAAGTGCTTCTTACTCGGAAACGTATGCTGCAGTGCAGGCTTTAAGGTTTCATGGTACCGAGGGTGGTGTCATTGACCGCATGGCGATTGCGAAGTCGATGCATCCCATTCTTGACCGTGGAAACATGGCGGACATCGTCATTCCCGATCTAGCTCGATGGGAAGATTGGAGCCAAATTGACAAGGTAAAGCAACTTTATTTTGGATCTAACCAGAACAACGCCTGGGTTCGTGGTTCGATCGTCAATTACCTGCAAGCTTGTCCCAAGCCCGAGGCGGCGGTCGTTTTAGAAGAGCTAAAGAAGGCTGATCCAGACGCACTCAAACGGGCGAACATGTTTCCGAAAATGCCCATGCCAACGGAAAAGATCAAACCAAGCTCCAGTACAGAATTGAAGAGCAAAATGTGATCAAAAACATGGGGTGGGAATCGGAGCGGCGTTTATGAGAGTTCGCCGGTCAATGGCGGCCGTCGTCGATCTTGTTAAGTCGTGCCCGACAAAACTGTCGAACGAAAGAATAGCGTCAGAATGGAAAACTGATGGATGAGTTTTGAACAAGTTACGTTTGCGTTCTCGGTGCCGGCAATTGATCCTCGCCTTGATTTGGGTTTGTTGAGGCGGTGTGTGCTTGGACGTTCTGAGGCCTTAGTCTTGCCCTCCTCTGGCTGACGCTCGAATCGGCTACCCCGGTCTTTGGTGCGAACGCCCAGGGCAGATAACTTTTCACTTTGGAGCGTTCGCCATTGTCGCTCGGCTCTCCGGGCCGATGGCGCATCGTCCCGTCGGTTCTGCTATCCGATAGCGATGTCGGCTCGGAGGGCCGAGCGACGATGGCCAGCTTGGAAAACTGAGTTGCCCTGAGTTGCCCTGGGCTAACCCTTGGGTGTTAGCTGCTGATGCTTACGGGTGACAACAATGATCACGCGTTAGGTTGCTGCTGTCGAGCCAGATTCAGGCATCAACTAAGAGAGATCGCAACAACATCAAGACGTAAGATCATGTTGGTGCCAGGCGGGCCTCTAAAGCGGACGCCTGCTGCGTTCTTGCAATTGAACTTGTCGTCAATCGCGGCCAGGATGAAAGAGTGCACTGGCCGCGATTATTTGTGAACGAGCTTTTTCAAGCGATATCAGATTTCCTCGTCAATGATCTCCGAATTCGCTCGCGTGCCGAGTTGCCCCCAAAGTCCGTAGGGACTAGCCGAACCTGCTGGCAGGCCTTCAGGGACGCTTGAAGCAGATGGGCTGCTTGAATTACCAGCATCAATTGAGGAAGTGATGAACTTAACCGCGCCGTCTCCCAGTAAGACGTGCGCGCCTCCTTGGTGATGACTGCTCGCCGACGAAATTGTTTCGGAGTCGGGCGTGCTGGTAAACGAACAAGTTTCGGTGTTCGGTGGAAGAATGGTGAAGAACCCAGAGTGAAGGGCAATGCAAGACATCCATTTCGCGCCACGCCGTGTATCAATGCCTGGTTCGATGGTAAGTGCTCCGGGCGTTGGCGCGGTGCTCCAGAAAGTCGGACGCAGCGGGTCAATTCCGCCTCGGCACAGCAGTGCGTGACCCTCCCTAGTGACGTCTGCCGGGACACCCGGGAGGTCAAGTCTAGCAGGTGTTGAACGGATGTCGTTGTCGCCCAAGTCTGTGATAATCTCACCACAGTAAATCGTATTCGACAAACCATCAAGATTGTCACGAAATGCGGTTGATTTACGGAAGACAAATGCACCTCGCATCGCAGCGTTGGTCACAGGCGGTTGCCAAGGATCCGTATCGCCATCCGCGTTCGTTGCACCTCCAAAAAACCAATTGTGACCGAGGACAGAATCACCATAGCACGCAGCGTAGTTGGTTCGACCCAAGCTTGGTAAGCCCTGTCCTGAATCGCTTGGACAGCGATAGGACACAACGTTGGTCAGCCAAGGCGTGTACGTACTATTGGCAGCAAGGGTGCCTCCAGGTTGCGGACCCATTTGCTGCCAAACCCGGGTTGGATCGTTATCGACCATGAAGGGATTGCTAATCTGCTCCCAGAGTGCTTGTTGTTCGACAAATGGGGTGATTCCAACCAAGAAGCTCAGACGCAAGTAACTGTTGCCACCAGGGGACGCTAAGGTGCCAATTGTACCGCCGAAGGTGCTGCCACCGGTGCCCGCTAGCGTGCCCGAGCCCTGTGTCGGTAATTGGTTAAACGCCGAATGATAATTGTGAATGGCTAGGCCAATCTGCTTGAAATTATTGCTACAGCTCATCCGTCTTGCCGCTTCACGGGCAGCTTGCACCGCTGGCAGCAGCAGGCCTACCAAAACACCAATGATGGCGATGACCACCAACAATTCCACCAACGTGAAGGCGACTCGATGACGCCCCCTCGCTGGAACCACATCGTGATTTCTACTCTTCGGTAACATTGCACAGATCCATTTCAAAAAGGAAAAAAACGTAACTACAAATCAACTGCATCAAAACTGGATAAGGATCAGGGACAAGAAAATGAAGCCGCTGATCATCAAACCGCCATTAGAATTAATAGAAGGGTCACATGTCTTGCGAGTTCAACCAACCCAACTACGGTCGTTGAGGCTGGGTACGCTCGCCAAGTGGCTTACTTAATCGATCTTTGTTCTCTTCGACGAAAGCAGCGACCTCGTCTTCGGTTGCGATTGCCGTATTGCCGTCGCTCCCACAGCCGGAGAATATCCCCAAAAGGACCAATGCGAATGGAATCAGTAAAAATTGCTTATCTCTTGCCATCTTGGCTACTTTCGATTGCGGTTGCGTCAAAAAAATAAAGAAACGTTAGGCACGTAGGGGCTGGCGACCAGTCTTTTGAAAGGTGGGGGGCGTGAATGCCAAAATGAGAAGGCCAGAAAACAGCTTGCCAGTCGGCAAACATTCCCTGAATTCTTGGGAAACGTACGTCTAAGTGAATTTTCCCCGAGGCCTAAGCAAATAGATTCCGCGCCGCCCTTGGCCCCTGAAACACTTCATCGGCTGCGCCTTGCACAATTCTACTTCTCCGATCAATTCCTGCTGTGCGAAAAGCGGGAGCACCGATTGATTTTGCGCACAAGCATGGCTTAAAAGCAAATTTTTTTTACCCCAAGAGCAGCTTGAATAAGCGAGGCTGCAGGTAAATCTAAAAGTGTAAAACGGGGTTCGGCTTTCCGGATGCCAGGGCAAATCAGTTTTTCAAGCTGGGCAATGTCACTCGGCTCTCCGAGCCGACAGCGCAATCGGCTCGGAGAGCCGAGCGACAATGGCGAATACGCCAAAGTGAAAAA